>JBOIAZ010000122.1:0-19848 GCA_050739175.1 Gammaproteobacteria bacterium | reverse complement strand
TACCACTTCATGTGGATCAACCCCGAGAACGACCGCTACATGATCGTCGCGAGCGACCAGGGTACGAGCGTGAGCGTGGATTCTGGCACGCACTGGTCGAGCTGGTACAACCAGCCGACCGGCCAGTTCTATCACGTGACCACCGACCAGCGCTTCCCGTACCGCGTGTACAGCGGTCAGCAGGACAGCGGCACGGTGGAGACCAAGAGCCGCAGCGACTATGGCGAGATCACGTTCCGTGACTGGCACCCGGTGGGCGGCGACGAGCGCAGCTACGTGGTGCCCGACCGCGAAGACCCCAATATCGTGTACGTCGGCGGTCTGGGCGGTCACGTGTCGCGCTTCGATGCGCGCACCGGACTGGTGCAGAACATCTCGGCCTGGCCGATTTCCCACTACGGCGAGCGCCCGACGCACATGCAGTACCGCTACAACTGGTTTTATCCGGTGGTCACCGGTCCGCACGAGCCGCACACGCTGTACCTCGGCGCGCAGGTGCTGTTCGAGAGCGACGACGGCGGCATGCACTGGCGGACTATCAGTCCCGATTTGAGCGGCGCCGATCCCAAATCCGCCCGCAATTGCGAGAGCGACGACATCACGCTCCCGCAAGCGCAGGCTTGCGGCTACGGCGAGATTTTCACCATCGCGCCCTCGCCAGTGAAAGCAGGCGAAATCTGGGTGGGGACCGATGACGGCCTGATCCGGCTGACGCGCGACGGCGGCAAGCACTGGCAAAACGTCACGCCGCCGGATCTGCCGCTTTGGGGCCGCGTCAACCAGATTGACGCCTCGCCCAGCGATCCCGCAACCGCGTATGCCGCAGTGGATGCGCACCGCTGGGACAACCGCGGCACCTTTATCTACCGCACCCATGATTACGGCCGCAGCTGGACAAAGATCGTCACCGGCGTACCCGCGGGCCAGTACGTGTACGTGGTGCGTGAGGATCCGGTGAATCCGAAACTCCTGTACGCCGGCACCAATGCCGGCGTGTACGTCTCCTTCGACGACGGCGATGACTGGCAGCCACTGCAGTTAAACCTGCCGCATGTGCGCGTGCGTGACCTTACGGTGCACGGCGACGACCTGATCGCCGCCACCCAGGGCCGCGCGCTCTGGGTGCTGGATGATGTCACGCCGTTGCGCCAGGCGAGTGCCGCGCTGCTGGCGCAAAGCGCGTACCTTTTCAAGACGGCGGATGCGATGCGCGTGCGCAACGACAACAACAAGGACACGCCGCTGCCGCCGGATATTCCCGCGGCACGCAATCCGCCCGCGGGTGCGGTGATTGACTACTGGCTCGGTCCGGACACGCACGGCCCGGTGACGCTGGCGATTTACGACAGCCAGGGCGTGCTGGTGCGCGAATACGCCAGCAATGTGCCGTCACCCACGCTCAAGACCGAACCGCAGTATTTCGCGAATGCTTGGCTTTCCCGGCCGGAAACGCTTGCGGCCCAACCGGGTGCGCACCGCTTTGTCTGGGACCTGCGTTACCCGCGGCCGGATTCACTTGGATACAGCTATGGCATAAATGCCATCTACGGCGTGGGTACCTCGGTGGTCCCGCGCGGTCCGCTGGTATTGCCGGGCCGTTACAGCGTGAAACTCACGGCCAACGGCCGCAGTTACGCCCAACCGCTGGTGGTGGCGCTCGATCCGCGCGTGCATCCAGTCGGCGATGCGTTGCAAAAGCAACTGGCCCTGGCTCGGCAAATCGGGCAGGCCATGAATGCGACCGCGTCGGCTTATGCTGAGCTTGCGCAACTGCACGCACAACTCTCGACGCTGTCGAAGCAGCTGGCCGACAGGCCCGCGCAGGCGGTGCTGCTGTCGTCGGTCAACTCACTCGATGAGCAGATTGTGGCGTTGCAAACCAAGGCGGCGCATGACCGCAATTTTGCGACGATCAACGCGCGTTTGACGGACCTCGCCACGCAGATCAACGATGGCGACCGTGCACCACCGGCATCCTACGCGCAGGCTTTTAACCAGTATCAGACTGACGCGCATGCGGCGCTGAAAGAATGGCTCGGTATTCAAACCAAAGAAGTGCCGGCACTCAACCGCAAGCTGGTGCAACAGGGCTGGATGCCGCTGAAGTTATAGCGACGCTTATCGGTGACATACAAGCAAACGCCCGGCATAAGCCGGGCGTTTGCTTTTGAGCGGATGCCGATCGGGGTCAGCCGGAACTCACTACGCGTTTCAGACAGGCGAGGATCTGATCGCTCATGCTATCGGCCTCGTCCTGGGTCTTGGACGGCTTCATGACATTGGGGCATTTGAACTTCTTGGCGTAAGGCTGGAAGGCCGGTTGGGCTACCTGATCGCGGGCTTTGTCCAGCCAGGCGTATTGATACGACAGGGCGGTGCGGTAGTTGCTCTCGGCGGTTGTCAACTCACCGGGCAGCGCCTTGATCTGCTGGTTGTATGCGGTGGCTTTGGCGATGAACTCCTTCTCGCGTGCATTCAGTGCGGCCGGCTGGGTCTGCAAGTTGTCCGAATCCTGCTTGAGTCCGGCATTCTCCGCCTTGCATTCCTTGAATTGCGCATCGGTCTTCGGGCTCTTGCATTTGGTGTTGTAGTCCGCGATTTTCTGATTGAGATTTGCCGACAACTGTTTGAAGGCGGCAATATCAGCCTGCAATTTGGTGTTTTCCGCCTGAATCTGCGTGCCCTCAGCCTGCAGCGCGGTGTTCTTCTGGGAGATGCCTTCCAGCGCCGCCTTGGCGGTCTTGACCTTGGTGCTGGCGGATTCGCCCTGGCTGATGAGATCCATCACCGATTCGGCGCCCCAAGCGGTGGCCAGTGCACCGGCCAGGCCCAGCGCCAGTGACAACGTGACAATGCGTACTGTGGTCTTCATTGAGAACCTCATGTAAATGAATCCAAGTTGCTCATTGTAGGGGCAATGCCCGTCATCACCAAGCTCCAGCCAGTCGGTCGGCCAGCCTGAGCGCTGCCCGCCGCAGTTCCGGTACGGCAGTGCATTCCCAGTCCCGGCTGCGTAGCAGCGGGCCGGTGTAATAGATAACGCGCGAAGACCGGCCGGCGTTGTCAAGCAGTGCGCCCTCGTCATCCGTGGCCACACCCAGTTCCAGCGGGTCTGCGGTCAGCAGTCTGCTGGCCAAAAGACTGCGGATCAGGAGGTCGTCCAGGCGTTGGATCCGGCTGTCAGGGCCGGTACAGTTGATGATCGCGGCTCCCCGCCAGTGCTCACTAAGGCTTTTGCCGCGCGGCCGCCAGTTCACATGGATGGCGCCTGATGCTGGTCGCAGCTCCAGCAGCCGGCCTGCGCGTACCCTGAGCATGCCTCTGGCCAGCAGTTGCGTGAGCCGTTGGGCTGAGACCGGCGCCGTGCGGTGGCGATGAATGTCCCAATAAGCCTGCAAATGGCGCAGAAAGCGCCGGCGCTCAGTCTCCGGCAGTGCCTGCCACAGAGCCGGCGTTATCGGCCGGAGCGCGCCGATCACGTCGCGCCAATCGTGGCCGTGGTGTGCGCTCTCTTTGATCATGGTGCGCACCGCATGCAGGTATACGCGCACTTTGGCCGCACCGGCGAGCAACGCCGCCGGCGGTTCAAGTTGCGGCATTTCGGGCAACGCGCGGTGAGCTTGCGACAGGAGACCGTGGCGCGAAAGTGCAAACAGTGTTTCCTGGTAGCCGCGCTGCTCCAGATCCAGCGCCACGTCCATCATGGTCAGGCCGGTACCGAGCAACAGGATCGGCTTGTCCAGCGGGAGTTGGTCGAGAGCACCCGGCGACCAGGGATCGCGCACATAACCAGTGCCTGCAAACACGCCGTGATCGGGGACCGGTGGGTTGGCCGGAGGATAGTGGCCGACCGCCAGCACCACGCGATCGGCGTGCAAGCGCCGACCATCCGGAAAATCCAGAACCGCGGCGTCGCGCTTCAAGCGCAGTGCGGTTATTTCACCGGTCATAACGGTCAGCCGGGCTTTGCCAGCGGCTGCCGCGGCCTGATCGAGGCGCGTGTGCAGATATGCGCCGTATAGGCTGCGGCGCACGAAATCCGATGCCGTGATTGCAGCGTCGGTCTGGTGCGCGAACTCCAGAAAATCGTTTTCACGTTCGGCGAACACGCTCATGCGTCCGGTCGGTACATTCAGCAGATGCGCAGGCGAATGTGTACCGTAAGCCACGCCACGTGCCAGAGTCGCATGCCGATTGATGAGTATCACCTCGAATGGCTTGTGGCCGTGGCGCGTGAGCAAGTGGATGGCAGTGGCGGCACCGCTGAAACCGGCGCCGATGATGGCGATCCTGTTGTTCATCTGGAAATTGTACTGAAACTTCCGCACGCCCGCGCTGCCGCTCAAGAGTGCGTTTGGCGCGCGCGTTGGCGGAAATCATCCTTCAACGACGGAACTCTGGTGCAAAAATCAGCGGCGGCCGACCGGTTAAAACTGCCTTCGGCCTCAGTCCAACCCCAGCTTCTTGATGCGGTAGCGCAGTTGGCGGAAGGTCATGCCCAGCAGCTTCGCGGCGGCGGTCTTGTTGTAGCGGGTCTGTTCCAAGGCTTTGCGGATGGCTTCCTTCTCGATTTCCCCAAGCTGCTCACCGAGCGGCGCGGAGCGCTCGTCGCTGTCTGCAGGCACATCTTCAGGCTCCGCAGCCGATGATGCCCCCGGTGGCAGCGCGGTTGAAGTTTCCGGGTTGCGCCGCAGGTGAATGTCGGGCGTGAGGATCACATTGTCCTCGGCGAGCGTCAGCGCCCGCTCCAGGACATTCTCGAGTTCGCGCACGTTGCCGGGGAAGGCGTAGCTCTGCAGTAATGCCAGTGCGTCCGGTGCCAGTCGCACGGGCGGGCGGCCGTGGGTGCGTGCCAGGCGCTCGAGAATATGTTCTGCCAGCAGACCGATGTCGTCCTTGTGCTCGCGCAATGCCGGAACATGCAGCTCGATGACGTTGATGCGGTAATAAAGATCCTCGCGGAATTTCCCGGCATGCACGAGCTCGGCAAGCGAGCGGTGCGTGGCTGAAAGCACGCGCACATCCACGGCAATCTCCTTGGCGGCGCCCACCGGGCGCACGGCCTTTTCCTGGATAACGCGCAAGAGCTTCACCTGCATGTGCAGCGGCAGATCGGCGACTTCATCCAGAAACAGGGTGCCGCCCTGGGCCGCCTGGAACAGCCCCTCCTTGTCGGCTACCGCGCCCGTGAAACTGCCCTTCTTGTGGCCGAAAAATTCGCTTTCCATGAGTTCGGTGGGGATCGCGCCGCAGTTCACCCCCACGAACGCGTGGTCGGCGCGCGGGCCGTTCTCATGAATCAAGCGCGCCACCAGTTCCTTGCCGGTGCCGGATTCGCCGCTGATGTGTACCGGCGCTTGGCTGCGCGCGAGTTTGGCGATCATGGCGCGCACCCGCTCGATGGCCTGCGATTGACCGAGGAGCCGTGTCACGCCGCGCGTGCTCGCGGCTTCGCGGTTGTGGCGCAGCTTGAGCGCGGTGCTGACCATCTTGCGCAGATAGGCGATATCCAGCGGCTTGGAGACGAAATCAAACGCGCCGTTTTTGAGCGCCTCAATCGCGGTTTCCATGTTGCCGTGGGCAGTGATGACCGCCACCGGCACCTGCGCCATGTGCTGCTGGATGTACGCGACCAATTCCAGCCCGTTGCCGTCCGGCAACTGCATGTCAGTGAGGCAAAGGTCGATGGGACGCGACTGCATGGCGGTGCGGGCCGCGGCCAGGTTGGCGGCGGTGACCACGTCCACGTCCATGCGCTCCAGCGTCAACTGCAGGAGTTCGCGGATCGCGGGCTCGTCGTCAACGACCAGGGCCAGGGGTTTGCCGTCGGGTGACATTTACGCGAGCCAGCCGTGCTGTGGTTCGAACAGGATGCGAAAGCAACTGCCGCCTTCGGGACGTTGCTCGTACACCAGCCGCGCGTGATTGCATTCGCAGAGTTCGCGGGCGATGAACAGCCCCAGGCCTGTGCCACGCGGGCTGGAAGTATAGAAGGGTTCGAAGATGTGCTCGGCAATATCCTTGGGCACGCCGCTGCCGCGGTCCATGATGGCAAGTTCGTTGCCGCCGGGCGTGTTCAGCGGGCTGATGCGATACTCGATGAGCGGACCGCCGAAGGACTTTGCAGGCCGTCCGTAGCGCAGCGCGTTCTCTGACAGGTTCCAGGCAATCTGGTACAGGTGCCCGGGATCCACGCGCACCTGCACCTCGTCGCTGCTGTCGATGCGCACCGCCAGGGCTTGGGCTTCCAGTCCATGGCGTTCGCGGAACTCGGCCACGAAGTCGCGCAGCCAGTGTTCCAATTCGAGTTCCTGGCTGCGTGTGGCTTCGCGGCGCGAAAGCTGCAGTATGGTCTCTACCATGTTTTCCATGCGTTTCGCATGTTCCGCGATGATTTCCGTCAGCCGGCGGTCGTCGCTCTGCAGTTTGGCGGATTCCGCGAGCAACTGGTTGGCATGACTGATTGCGGCCAACGGGTTGCGGATTTCATGCGCAATGCTGCCCGTGAGGCGTCCGAGTGCAGCGAGCTTCATCTGCCGGACGCGTTCGGTGATCTCGCTGGCATCCTCGAGGAAAATCAGCGTACCCGTATCGCCTGCGGATGTGAGGCGGGTGAAATAGGGGATGACAGGCTTGCCGTCTTCGGTGGTAAAGGACTTCGGCCGTTCCTGGCCTCCCGCGCGCCAGTTGTCGAGCTCCTGCTGCAGGTGTGGCGACAGATCGGAAAGACGGCGCCCCGGCCCGCTGCGCTGGGGAAAATTCGCCAACGCGGCTTCATTGGCCAGTCGTACCTGGCCGTTTTCGTCCACCACCACCACGCCGGTACGCATGTGGTGAATGATGTAATCGTTGAGTTGCACCAGGTTGCGCAGGTCCACGCCGCGCTGGACGGCGAGCGCCTCGCTCTCGTTCAGTCGCCTGCCGAGGTACGCGCCGGAAATCGCGGCCACGAACAGCACCACGCCGGTAAGTGCCGCCTGAATGTAACCCGCCTCGCTGCCGGACGGGCCGTGCAGAACCAGATAGGTGTTGTCGGCGAGAATCAGCAGGGTGGCCACGGCTGCATAGCCCATACCGATGCGCCAGGGCATGAGCACCGTATTGGCAACGATGGACACGAACAACAACACGCCCAGGCCGCTGACCGGCCCGCCGCTCGCGTGCATCAGGATCACCACCGCGATGGTGTCCACCATCAACTGGATTTGTGCCTGCAGCGCATACCCCGGCCAGCGCTTGCGCAGGCCGAGCGCGGTGAGCAATGTGTAAATCAGATAAGCGATTCCGGTCCAGAGGAACAGCCTTGGATTCTGCGTGCCCAGCAGTGCCGCGGGTCCCGTGGCCGACACTGCGATGATCAGCACCGCGACCAGCAAGTGGTAGATATTCAACAGACGCAACAGGCGCCACGGCAAAGCCTGGGTGGCCGTGGTTGCCGTGACCGTGTCGGCACTGCTCAGGGATATCCGGTTCATTGCGATGTTCCGCCTTTGCGAACTGCGGCTGTTTGCTTCAAAATACGCGCCCTCACCCGTCGCATCCCACGTGTTGCATCATGAACCTGCACGAGTATCAGGCTAAACGGCTGTTTGCAGCATACGACATTCCGGTCCCGAATGGCCGCCCGGCCACGACGCCCGACGCCGCGGCGGAGGCGGCGCGCGATCTGGGAGGTTCGTTGTGGGTAGTCAAGGCCCAGGTGCATGCCGGCGGCCGTGGCAAGGCCGGAGGTGTGAAGCTCTGCCGCAGTCACGATGAGGTGCGCGTCGCGGCCGCGGCCCTGCTCGGGCAGCGCCTGACGACGCACCAGACCGGGCCGGCGGGGCTGCCCATCAATACGGTACTGGTCGAGGTGGGCTCGGGCATCGAGCGCGAATTGTATCTCTCGGTGCTCGTGGACCGGGCGCGCGAACAGTTGGTATTCATGGCTTCCGCGGCGGGCGGCATGGAGATCGAGGAAGTCGCGGCCAGGACTCCCGGGCAGATCTTTCGCGTGTGGGTGCATCCGGCTGCGGGCGTGCAGCCGCATCAGGTGCGGGACCTGGCGTTTGGACTCGGTCTCGGACAGAAAGAACAACAGGCTGCGTTCGGCAAGATCGTGAACGGTCTGTACCGGCTGTTCATGGACAAGGACGCCAGCCTGGTGGAGATCAACCCGCTGATTGTGACCGCCGGCGGCCGGGTGCTGGCGCTGGATGCCAAGGTGAATCTCGACGACAACGCGCTCTACCGGCAGACGGAGCTGGCGGCGATGCGCGACGTTTCGCAGGAGGATGCGCGCGAGAGCGAAGCGCGCCAGCATGAACTGAACTACGTTTCCCTGGACGGCGACATTGCGTGCATGGTGAACGGCGCAGGTCTTGCCATGGCGACCATGGATATCATCAAGCTGCACGGCGGCCGACCCGCGAACTTCCTGGATGTGGGCGGCGGCGCCACCAAAGAGCGCGTGACCGTGGCCTTCAAGCTGATTCTGTCCAACCGGAGCGTCAAGGCGATTCTGGTCAATATTTTCGGCGGCATCGTGCGCTGCGACCTGATCGCCGAGGGCATCATCGCCGCGGTCAAGGATGTGGGCGTACGCGTGCCGGTGGTGGTGCGGCTCGAGGGTACCAATGTCGAGCAGGGCAAGGCATTGCTTGCCAAGAGCGGTCTGGCGATCACGCCCGCCAACGATCTGACTGACGCCGCGGAAAAAGTCGTGGCTTCGATCAAATAAATTTGTAATCAGTTTGCAGGAGCGACTTCGGCCGCGAAGAATCAGTGTGGGAGCGGTCGTGCCGACTGCGATTTTTGCAGAGTGGAATCGCGACGGAGACCGGCGCTCCCACAAGAGAAAGCACCGAGGAAAATTAAATGAGTATTTTGGTTAATAAAAACACCCAGGTGATTTGTCAGGGCTTCACTGGAAAGCAGGGCACCTTCCACAGCCAACAGGCCCTCGCCTACGGCACCAAACTGGTTGGCGGCGTGACTCCCGGTCGCGGCGGCGATCAGCACCTGAGCCTGCCGGTATTCAACACCGTGCAGGATGCGGTGAAGCGAACCGGCGCCGACGCCAGCATGATCTACGTGCCGGCGCCGTTTGCCGCCGACGCCATCCTGGAAGCCGCGGATGCCGGTATCAAGGTAATCGTGTGCATCACCGAGGGCATTCCGGTCACCGACATGATCAAGGTCAAGGCGGCGATCCGCGCCAGGGATTGCGTGCTCATCGGCCCGAATTGTCCCGGCATCATCACCCCCGGCGAATGCAAGATCGGCATCATGCCGGGGCACATTCACCAGCGCGGTCGTGTCGGCATCGTGTCGCGCTCGGGCACCCTGACCTACGAAGCCGTATTCCAGACCAGCAATCTGCGTCTGGGCCAGTCCACCTGCGTTGGCATCGGCGGCGATCCGGTGCACGGCATGAGTTTCATTGACGTGATCGCGCGCTTCAACGCCGACCCGCAGACCGAAGGCATCCTCATGGTCGGCGAAATTGGCGGCTCCGACGAGGAAGCCGCGGCCGAATACATCCACGAGCACGTGCGCAAGCCGGTGGTCGCGTACATCGCGGGCGTGACCGCACCGCCCGGCAAGCGCATGGGTCATGCCGGCGCCATCGTGTCGGGCGGCAAAGGCACCGCGCAGGCGAAGTTCGAAGCGCTGGAAGCGGCAGGCGTCAGGACCGTGCATTCGCCGGCGGAACTGGGCAGCGCCATGGCGGCGCTGCTCAGGGGCAAGAAAGCAAAATCACCGCGAAAATCCGCGCAGCCATCCAGATCCGCGCAACGCACCGGCAAATCGAGGCGCGCGGCCGCATCAAACAAGGTGGCGGGCAAGCGCCGGCGCGCGCGCCGTTGAGAAATCGTGCACTGAAACCCGCAGGGTGAAATCCCCGCCGCCGGCGGGGATTTTGCTTGTGAGAAAATAATCACATGAGCAACTCGTTCCGCATCGTCATGGCCCAGTTGAATCTGCTGGTGGGCGACGTGCCTGGCAACCTGCAGAAAGTCATGCAGGCCGCAAATCGCAGCCGCGACGAACTGCACGCACAGCTCGTGGTGTATCCCGAGCTTGCGCTCACCGGTTATCCGCCGGAAGACCTGTTGTTCCATTCCGCCCTGCGTCGCGAAGTGGAGCAGGGTGTCGAGCGCCTGATGCGTGAAGTGCGCGGCATTGACATGCTGGTCGGCTATCCTTTGTATGACGGCGGCCGCATTTACAACGTGACGAGCGTCATTTCCGGCGGCGTACTGCGCGCTACTTACCGCAAGCGCGAATTGCCGAATTACAGCGTGTTCGACGAGAAGCGCTATTTCACTCCCGGGGAGGCGCCCGCGCTGGTGGACTTCGGGGGCACCCTGCTTGGCCTCAACGTGTGCGAGGACATCTGGCACGCGGGGCCGCCGGCCCAGGCGGTGCAAGCCGGTGCACGCCTGCTGTTGATTCCCAACGCTTCACCCTTCGAACTCGGCAAGCAGCGTCAGCGCGAGGAGGAACTGCGCCGGCGCGCGCGCGAGGCCGGGGTGCCGCTGGTGTACGTGAACCTGGTTGGCGGCCAGGACGAGCTGGTGTTCGACGGCGGCTCGCTGGTGGTGAATCCGGACGGCCGCGTGGCCGTGCGCGCACCGAACTTCGAGGAAGGCCTGTATGCGGTGGATTTCGACGTACGCGCCGGTCAAGTGCAGGCCCTGGCAGGCAGCGTGCACACCGACCAGAGCGAGGAACAAAGCGTGTACCGTGCCATCGTGATGGGCGTGCGCGACTACGCAGCGAAGAACAGGTTCAAGGGCGCCATAGTCGGACTGTCGGGTGGCATTGATTCGGCATTGACGCTGGCGCTGGCCGTGGACGCCCTGGGCAAGGAAAACATCACCGCCGTGATGATGCCGTCACGCCATACTTCGAAACTCAGCGTGGATGAATCCGTGCGCCAGGCCCGGCTGCTGGGCGTGGAATATCACAGCATTTCCATCGAGCCTGCCTTCGCGGCCTTCCTGCAGGTGCTCAAACCGGTGATCGGCGGCAGTGCCGACGACGTGGCCGCGCAGAACGTGCAGGCGCGCTGCCGCGGCGTGTTGCTCATGGCACTATCCAACCGCACCGGTCGGCTGTTGCTCACCACCGGCAACAAGAGCGAGACCGCGGTGGGTTACGCTACGCTCTACGGCGACATGGCCGGCGGGTTCGCACCGATCAAGGATGTGACCAAAACCTGGGTGTACCGCCTGGCGCGCTACCGCAACACCCTGTCCGCGGCGATTCCCAATGCGGTGATCGAGCGCGTACCGACGGCGGAACTTGCGCCGGAACAGAAAGACAGCGACAACCTGCCGCCGTACACAATTCTCGATCCGATTCTCGGCGCTTACGTGGAAGACGACAAAACCGTGGCGGAAATCGTGGCGCTCGGCTACGACGAGACCGTGGTCAAACGCGTGGTGAAGCTGGTGCAGTCTGCTGAGTACAAGCGTCGCCAGTCACCGCCCGGGGTGCGCGTGAGCCGCCGGGCCTTCGGCCGCGACCGGCGCTATCCGATTACCTCGGGGTATCACCGCTGAGTTGCCGGGTGGTGCGTTTGTGGGAGCGACGGTCTCAGTCGCGATCCATAGTCCCGCTCACTCTTGTCTCTCCCCACAGGGGGAGAGAGGACCAAGCCGCTGTGTCTATTACTTACGCCGGCGCGTGCGGTGTGTAGTTGGGTTCGGCACCCGGGAAATTCAACAGCAGGGTCTTGCGCGCGCCATCCGCCAGATCCGTGAGACCGAGGCGGCTATAGGCGGTGTACAGGATTTTCAGGGCATCCTCGATACGCGGGCTCTCCGGATAATTCCTGATGATCGTGTCTGCACGCTGCGCCGCGGATATCCAGGCGCCGCGCCGCATGTAGTAATCGGCCAATGCCCATTGGTAATCCGCCAGCCGGTCGCGCAGGTACAGCAGACGCTGGCGTGCGTCCGCGGCGTATTTGGTGTCGGGGAATTTCTGCAGCAGCAGCTGGAATGCCTGAAAGGATTTCTGGGCGTTGGACGGATCGCGCTGATAGACGTCGTGGCGGAACAGCCGCATGAACGGACCGGGGGCTGCGTCAAAATACGCCACGCCTTTCATGTAATAGGCGTAATCCGCGTCGGCATGCCGCGGGTGCTCGCGGATGAAGCGGTCGGCGGCATCCTCCGCCGCGTCGTAGTTCTTGTTCATGTAGTTGGCGTAGATTAGATCCAGCTGCGCCTGCGTGCCGTAATCATTGAAGGGGAATCGCGCTTCCATGGTCTGCAGGCGGCTGATGGCGGTCTTGTAATTGCCGGCCGCGAGGTTGGCTTGTATGCTCTTGTACAAGACATCGGGTGCCAGGTGCTGATCCTTGGATGGCTGGCTGGCGCAGGCGGTAAGCAGCAGCGCTGCGGCAAAACAGCAGAATAAGGCCGGGCGGAACCGCATGGGGAAATCAATCCTGAGGCAGGTAGAACGCGTGTATTGGTCAGTATATCGTAATCGCCGCGCTACGGCGCACCGGTGAAATCCGGCATGCGTCCGTCGGCCATCAAGGAAACCTTGATTCCCCCCGCGCTGGCGGGACTGCGCGTGGATCAGGCGCTCGCGCAGTTATATCCGGAATATTCCCGCAGCCGCCTGACGCAATGGATCAAGGACGGCCGTGTGCTGCTCGATGAACGCGTGCCGCGGCCGCGCGATTCGGTGGTCGGCGGCCAGCGGTTGCGGCTGATGGTGGTGGAAACGCCGCTCACGGAACTGCAGCCGCAGGCCATCCCCCTGGAAATTGTGCATGCGGATGCCGGCCTGATCGTGGTCAACAAGCCGGCGGGACTGGTGGTGCATCCGGGCGCCGGCAATCCCGCCGGCACCTTGCAGAACGCGCTGCTGCATTACGCGCCGGAGTTGGTCAACGTGCCGCGCTGCGGGCTGGTGCATCGTCTCGACAAGGACACGTCGGGTCTGTTGGCGGTGGCGCGCACTCTGGAAGCGCACGCCCGGCTGGTTGCGGCGCTCGCCGCCCGGGAATTCGAACGCGAGTATGAAGCCATAGCCGTGGGCGTCATGACCGGGGGCGGTACCGTGGACGCTCCCATCGCGCGCCACAACGTGGATCGCAAGCGCATGAGCGTGCGCGAAGGCGGGCGCGCGGCCGTGACCCATTACCGCGTGATCCAGCGCTTCCGCGCGCACACTCACGTCTCGGTGCGATTGGATACCGGGCGCACGCATCAGATCCGCGTGCACATGACGCATATCCGCCATCCGCTGGTCGGCGATCCGGTGTACGGCCGGCGGCTGGCGATTCCCGCGGATGCCACGTTGTCGCTGCAGGATACATTGCGCAATTTCAGGCGCCAGGCGTTGCATGCGAGGCGATTGGGTCTGGCGCATCCAGTGACCGGCGAATTTCTGCGCTGGGAAGCACCGTTGCCGGATGACATGCAGAAGTTGCTGCAGGCGCTGGATCTCGACTTGCGGCGTGAGCCTGGACATGGCCACTGACTGGATCACGCCCGACTGGCGCGCGCCCGCGAACGTGCGTGCGCTCAGCACCACGCGCAACAGCGGCGTGAGTCGCGGCCCGTATGCCTCCTTCAATCTGGGCATGCATGTGGGCGACGATCCGCGTGCCGTCGCCGAGAACCGATTGCAGTTGCGAGCCGAGTTGAATTTGCCGCGTGAGCCGCACTGGCTGGCACAGGCGCACGGCGCGTCCGTGCTGGCACTCGAAGACCGCGTCGGCAACCAGGTGGCTGATGCCCCACGGAATTCCCCGACGGCGGACGGTGCGATCACGCGCGTGCCCGGGCTGGCCTGCGTCATCCTGACCGCGGATTGTCTGCCGGTATTGCTTTGCGACCGAGCCGGCACGATCGTGGCCGCCGCCCATGGCGGCTGGCGCGGGCTGGCCGCGGGCATACTTGAAAACACGCTTGCAGCGATGCACGTACCGCCCGCAGAGGTTCTTGCCTGGCTCGGTCCGGCCATCGGCCCCGAGGCCTACGAGGTCGGTGATGAAGTGCACGCGGCATTGACCAAAGGCCATTCCGAAGCCGATCAGGCATTCGAGCCGCGGGCCGCCGGCAAATGGTGGTGTGATCTTTACTTGATTGCGAGCCAGCGGCTGCGGCGCATGGGCGTCACACACGTTTACGGCGGCGGCTTCTGCACCTACTCCGAGCGCGAGCGGTTTTTCTCCTACCGCCGCGACGGCGAATGCGGTCGCATGGCGACGTTAATATGGCTGTCTTGAACATTTCCCTCTCCCCCTTTCAGGGGAGAGAATGGAGTGAGGGGGGCGAACGTTGAAAATCACTCCGCCATCCCCATCTCAGGCGTAATCTAAGCTGCTGTTCGACGGGGATTTTTGTGCGCCTCGACAAGCTCACCAGTAAATTCCAGATGGCCCTGGCCGACGCCCAGTCGCTGGCCGTGGGCCGCGACCATGCCTATATAGAACCCCTGCACCTGATGCTGGCGCTGCTCGATCAGGAAGGCGGCAGCGCGCGGCCGATCCTGGCCAAGGCCGGCTCCAATCTGAACCGCCTGCGTTCGCAGCTCGAAACCGCGCTCGACCGCCTGCCGGAAGTGCACGGCACCGAGGGCCAGGTGCAAGTCTCGTCTGACCTCAATCGGCTGCTGAATCTCACCGACAAGCTGGCGCAGAAGCGCAAGGACCAGTTCGTCTCGAGCGAGCTGTTTCTGCTCGCGGCCATGGACGACAAGGGCGCGCTCGGCGAAGCGCTGCGCGATGCCGGTGCCACCAAGGCGGCGATGGAGAAATCCATCGAGGAGTTGCGCGGCGGCCAGCAGGTGAACGACGCCGGCGCCGAGGACCAGCGCCAGGCGCTTGAGAAATACACTATTGACCTCACCGCGCGCGCCGAGCAGGGCAAGCTCGATCCGGTGATCGGCCGTGACGACGAAATCCGCCGCACCATCCAGGTGCTGCAACGCCGCACCAAGAACAATCCGGTACTCATCGGCGAGCCGGGTGTCGGCAAAACCGCCATCGTCGAGGGTCTCGCGCAGCGCATCGTGAACGGTGAAGTGCCCGAGGGCCTGAAGAACAAGCGCGTGCTGACGCTCGACATGGGCGCGTTGATCGCCGGTGCCAAGTTCCGCGGCGAGTTCGAGGAACGCCTGAAAGCGGTGCTCAAGGATATTGCCAAGGCGGAAGGCCAGATCATTCTGTTTATTGACGAGATTCACACCGTGGTCGGCGCCGGCAAGGCCGAGGGTTCCATGGATGCCGGCAACATGCTCAAGCCCGCGCTGGCGCGCGGAGAGCTGCACTGCGTGGGCGCCACCACGCTCGATGAGTACCGCCGGTACATCGAAAAGGACGCGGCGCTGGAGCGTCGTTTCCAGAAGGTGCTGGTGGACCAGCCGAGCGTCGAGGACACGATTGCGATTTTGCGCGGCCTGAAAGAACGCTACGAAGTGCACCACGGCGTCGAGATCACCGACCCGGCCATCGTGGCCGCGGCGACGTTGTCGTATCGTTACATCACCGACCGGCAGTTGCCAGACAAGGCGATTGATTTGATTGACGAAGCGGCCTCGCGTATCCGCATGGAGATTGACTCGAAACCGGAAGAGATGGACAAGCTCGACCGCCGGCTGATCCAGCTCAAGATCGAGCGCGAGGCGCTCAAGAAGGAAAAGGACGAGGCTTCAAAGAAGCGCCTTACCACGCTCGAAGAGGAAATCCGCAAACTCGAGCGCGAGTACTCCGATCTGGAGGAAATCTGGAAGGCCGAGAAAGCCGCGGTGCAGGGCGCGGCCCAGATCAAGGAGGCGCTGGAAAAGGCGCGTACCGACCTCGAAACCGCGCGCCGCGCCGGCGATCTCGGGCGCATGTCGGAACTGCAATACGGACGGATACCCGAGCTCGAAAAGAAACTCGCGCAGGCGAACGCGAAGGAAAACCAGCCGACGCGGTTGCTGCGCAACAAAGTCACGGCCGAGGAAATCGCCGAGGTAGTGTCGCGCTGGACCGGGATTCCCGTGTCCAAGATGCTGGAAGGCGAAAAGGAAAAATTGCTGCGCATGGAAGACGCACTCAAGACGCGCGTGGTCGGCCAGGACGAGGCGGTGCGCGCGGTATCGAACGCCATCCGCCGTTCGCGCGCCGGGTTGTCCGATCCCAACCGGCCGTCCGGCTCGTTTCTGTTCTTGGGGCCCACCGGCGTCGGCAAGACCGAGCTTACCAAGGCGCTTGCCTGGTTTCTGTTCGACAGCGCAGAGGCCATGGTGCGCGTGGACATGAGCGAATTCATGGAGAAGCACTCGGTTGCGCGGCTCATCGGCGCGCCGCCGGGTTACGTCGGTTACGAGGAGGGCGGCTATCTTACCGAAGCGGTGCGCCGGCGCCCGTATGCGGTGATTCTGCTGGACGAGGTCGAGAAAGCGCATCCCGACGTGTTCAACGTGCTCCTGCAGGTGCTGGACGACGGGCGGCTCACCGACGGCCAGGGCCGCACCGTGAACTTCAAGAATACCGTAATCGTGATGACTTCCAATCTCGGTTCACAAGTCATACAGGAAATGAGCGGTGAGGAAAATTACCAGAAGATGAAGGACGCGGTCATGGCTATCGTGGCGCAGCATTTCCGGCCCGAGTTCCTGAACCGCATTGACGAGAGCGTGGTGTTCCATTCACTCGGCAAAGACCAGATCCGCGCCATCGCGCACATCCAGATCGCGCAGTTGCAGCAGCGCCTCGCCGAGCGCGACATCGGCCTGGACGTGAGCGACCGGGCACTCGACCGGCTCGGCAACGCCGGCTATGATCCGGTGTACGGCGCGCGGCCGCTGAAGCGCGCCATCCAGGTGTATCTCGAGAATCCGCTGGCGCAGAAAATACTTGCGGGTGAATTCGCCGCGGGCGATCTCGTCAAGGTCGACGCACATGACATCGGCCTCGAGTTCAGCAAGGCCAAGCCGAGAAACGCCAAGGCCGCGAACGCCTGAGGGCGCGGCGCCAGGACCACGGATATACTGCCACCTTCGCGGTTGCGGTCTGTCCGGCCTGATTCCCCATGTCCGACCCGGTGCTCTCGGTCAGTGATCTGAGCAAGCGCTACGGCACAACCCCGGCCGTGGACGGCGTGAGCTTTACGGTCGCGCGCAATGAGATCGTGGGTTTGCTCGGACCGAATGGCGCGGGCAAGACCACCACCATCAACATGATTCTCGGAGTGCTGGCCCCGAGCGCCGGTCGTATCCTCGTGGACGGCCTGGACGTGGCGCAGCGGCGGCGCGAGGCGCTCGCGCGTACCAACTTCGCGGCGGTGTATGCGCCGCTGCCCGGCAATCTCACCGTGTACCAGAACCTGAGGGTTTTCGGGCTGATCTACGCGCTCACCGGTTTGCGTCAGCGCATCGAAGCACTGCTCGATCAGTTCCACCTGCGCGAATTGCGCAACGTGAAATGCGGGGTGCTGTCCTCCGGCGAGCAGACGCGTGTGGAACTCGCCAAGGCCATGCTCAACCGCCCACACCTGCTGTTGCTCGACGAACCCACGGCTTCGCTGGATCCGTCCGTGGCGCAGGAAACCCGCGCGCTGATTCGGGAGTTTGCCCGTCGCGAAGCCGGCGGCGTGCTCTGGACTTCGCACAACATGTACGAAGTGGAAGAGGTCTGCGACCGTGTGCTGTTCCTGTCCCGCGGCCGCATCCTGCTCGAGGGTGACCCGCGCACCCTGCCGCGCGAACACGGCCGGCGCAGCCTCGAGGAATTGTTCATTTCGCTGGCGCGCGAACCGCTGGCGCCCAAGTTAGCCGAGCATGCCTAACCCGAAGCGCGTTGCCGCCATCCTGCTGCGGCAATACTATCTGTTGCGCGGCAGTGCCGCGCGCGTGGTGCCGTTGTTCGCCTGGGTGACGGTGGACATCGTGCTGTGGGGCTTCATTACCCGCTACCTCAACGACGTGGCCCACGCCGGTTTCAATTTCGTGCCGGCGCTCCTGGGTGCGGTGCTGCTCTGGGACTTCCTCACGCGCGTGATGCAGGGCGTCAGCATGGCGTTCTTCGAGGACGTATGGTCACGCAATTTCCTCAATATCTTTGCCACGCCGCTTTCACTCGGCGAGTATCTCACCGGCTTGGTGGCGAGCAGTATCGCTACCAGCGCCGTGGGTCTGGCGGTCATGGTGTTGATGGCCACTCTGGCTTTCGGTCTGTCGTTTTTCGTCTATGGCCTGATGTTCGTGCCGTTCATTCTGATTCTGTTCCTGTCCGGCATCGCACTGGGCATTTTCGGTTGTGCGCTGGTGCTCAGGCTCGGGCCCGCGGCGGAGTGGTTCGTGTGGCCGATCCCGGCGCTGGTCTCGCCCTTCGCCGGGGTGTTCTACCCGCTCTCGGTGCTGCCGGCCTGGATGCACGCGATTTCCTGGCTGCTGCCGCCGTCTTACGTGTTCGAAGGCATGCGCGCGCTGGTGGCGCACCGGGATTTTTCGACTGGGTTGCTGGCGGTCGGCGGCGGGCTCGCGGTGCTGTACGTGCTGCTGGCCGGCTGGGTGTTCTCGCGTGTTTATCGGCGCGCGGTGCGCACTGGCCTGATTGCGCGTTACAGCGCGGAAACCGTCAACTGAACATCACTGGCGCGACGCCGCGTCAAGGAGCCGGTCGTGACCTACGAACTGTATTACTGGCCCGGAATCCCGGGACGCGGCGAGTTTGTGCGCCTGGCGCTGGAAGAAACCGGCGTGCCGTACGTGGATGTGGCGAAAGATCGGGGTGGCGAAGAGGCTGCCACAAAAAAGCTGCTCAATTTTCTGGGTGATCCGGAACTTGCCCACCCGCCGTTCGCGTCGCCGGTGCTCAAGGCAGGCGAGATCATAATCGCGCAGACCGCCAACATTCTGCTGTATCTGGGCGCGCATCACGGCTTGGCGCCCGCCGACGAAGCGGGGCGGCTGTGGACTCACCAGTTGCAGCTCACCGTCGCCGACTGGGTGGTGGAGGTGCACGACACCCACCATCCGCTCGGCCCCACGGAATATTACGCGGCTCAGAAACCCGAGGCGCGCAAGCGTGCCAAGCTGTTTCTGCAACACCGTTTGCCGAAATTCATGAATTATTTTGAAGAAGTGCTGAAGCGTAATCCCGCGGCCAGCGGTTTTCTGGTGGGTCCGGCGCTCACGTATGCGGATCTCTCACTTTTCCAGGTGATCGCGGGCCTGCGCTATGCATTCCCCCATGCCATACCCAAATTGGCATCCGGATTTCCGGCCGTGCTGGCGTTGCACGCGCGCGTGTCAAAGCAGCCGCGCATCGCCGCCTATCTCGCTTCACCGCGGCGCATTCCCTTCAATGAGGACGGCCTGTTCCGCCACTATCCGGAACTGGACGAGTAATTCGCTGATGCGTCACCCTCGCGGAAGCGGGGGCCCAGGTTTTGAAGGCTGTATTCCCGCGTTTGCGGGAATGACGGTATGCGAGTTCCTCCGAGAAGCGAAACCGGTTCAAATGCCATTGCCGGCATGCGGCGCCATGATCTTGGCGAGCATGTCGGGGCTGCCGGGGATACGCACCAGGTGCGGGTAGCGCGGACCGCCGCGATAATCCACGTTATAGGTTTTGTACCAGCCGTTCTGTTCCACCAGGAAAGTCGTTGCTGCGGTTTCGTGCTCGGCCTGCTTCAGTTCATAAGCGAGTATTTCGGGGGTGTAGCTCTGGCCATCCACGGCCTGGAGTTTCATGCCCGGGGCCATGCCGGCCTGCCATGCGGGCGAACCCTCGCGCACGCCGCGGACGTTGCCGTCCTTGCCGATCATCAGGCCGTAGGTGAGCCACTGGTCATCGGTGTGGAATTGCTGGTTGGCAGCCTGCGTGAAGGTGTTGGGCTTGTCGTT
>JBOIAZ010000121.1:0-14667 GCA_050739175.1 Gammaproteobacteria bacterium | reverse complement strand
GAACGCGCACTGGCAGCTGCTCGCGGACGGGTCCTACGCGCTGCACCGCTACGCGTTCTCGGCCAACCTCGGCCAGGGGAATTTCATCGCCTACGGCGGCGACGTGAAATACGCGCCGCGCAGCGTGGGCAGCCTGCGTCTGCGCTGGCAGCCGACGGAGGCCAGGCAACTGGAGCTTGCCTGGACTCATGTGGGCGGCTATTTCCTCGACGAATCCAACCAGCACCGCTACGGCGGTCAGGATCTGCTGAATCTGCGCGTGGCGCAGCAACTGGCGCGCGGCTGGTCGCTGGCGCTACGTATCACCAACCTCACCGACAAAGCCTACGCCGAACGCGCTGATTACAGCTTCGGCAATTACCGGTATTTCCCCGGCGACGGGCGCGAGACCTTCATCGAAGTGCAGAAAGCGTTTTAACGTTGGGGATTGTTTTGCCCTGTCTGTGGAGGTTCCTATTGTGGGAGTGGCCGTCTCGGCCACGATAAGATTGGAATCCCGGCGAACATCGCCGCTCTCACGGATTATTGTTCACACAAAAGGTCCATCTTCCCAATGGCAGTGAAATATCAGCGCGTCAGCCAGGACTTGGCGCGCACCGTGACGACGGCGTAAGGAAAAATCCAGAACAACGCGAACGCCGAATAGTAGGAATAGAAAATCCCGTAGATGAAATCCCAAGAACGCTCACTGCGCAGGTAGTACAGCATGTTGAAGGCGGCCACCAAGCCGATGATGCACAGGAACCGCAGCAGCATGGAGGGATCCCAGAAGAAGATCACCGCCAGCAGGCCGAGCGCCGCCCAGCTGATGGGATAGCGCAAATTGGTCACGACGGCGTCGGCGACCGCGATGGCGCGCGCGGCCGGCGGGCGTTTCCACACAATCTTTGCGAAACGCACTTCCTCGCGGATGTAGCTGCGATCCCAGCGCAGGAACATCTTGCAGAGTTTCGCGTAACTGTGCGGCACCACGGTGTGCACCACCGCAGCGCGCTGGTACACGGTGTCGTAGCCCTGGGCGAGGATGTAATTCGTCATGGAGCGATCTTCACCGTAGGTGCAGGCCACGCCCATGAATTTCTGTTTTACCCAGTCGTCGAGAATCGCATGCACCGCGCTCGCGCGGTAACCGGCAAGCGCACCGGGACAGCAGTACACCGTACCGTAGGTGGACTGCACCGCGCGCAGGTAATCGAATGACAGCGCGTAGCGCACCTTGAGCATGCGCGGAATCAGTCCGTCGCCGCGGTTGTAGACCGTGACCTTGCCCGCCACCGCGCCGACCTTGGGGTCGCGGAACGGTCCGGCCATGGCGAGCAGCGTGCCGCGCTCGATGACGCTGTCGGAGTCAATGGTGACAATCACCTCGCCGCGCGTGTGGCGGAAGCCGGCTTCGAGCGCCGCGCGCTTGCCGCGGTTCGCGGGAAAGCGCAGCGTCGTGACCAGCCCCGGATGGCGCCGGGCGGCCGCTTCGATGTGCTCCCAGGTATCGTCGCGGCTGCCGTCGTCCACCACGAAGATTTCCAGTTTGCCGAGCGGGTAGCGTGCCGCGGCCACCGAGTCTATGGATTGCGCCACCATCGGCCCTTCGTTGTAGGCGGGGATGATGACGGTGAGCGGCGGCGCGTCGGCGAAGCCTGCGACCGGCGGCAACCGGTAGCGGAACCACAGCAGCGTGCGAAACACCAGCATCAGCAGCCCCATGAGCATCCACAGGATGCTGGGGTGCACGATGAAACGCGTCCAGTGATGTTCCTCGGCAGCGCGCAGCAGCGGCTGGAACAGCGCCCAGCGAAAGCTCACGTACAGGGTAATCGCCAGCCCCAGCAGAATTGCCACCCGATACAGCCCGTCCCAGGGCATGAGGTGCATGTGGTGCCGGGCCAGCGATTCGG
Organism: Gammaproteobacteria bacterium; assembly: GCA_050739175.1. Classification (GTDB taxonomy): domain Bacteria; phylum Pseudomonadota; class Gammaproteobacteria; order Natronospirales; family REEB76; genus REEB76. The sequence goes on along the minus strand of JBOIAZ010000121.1, from coordinate 12,772 downwards.
TACCGCGTGCCTCGCTCATCGCGTCAAAAGGTGACATAAAGGAGGGTGCCGTTCCGTGGGGGCGGAAGTTTAAAGGAACTGCCGGGGCGTTTCATCCACCCTGAGCCGCTTGCGTTCCATGGCCTTACTCCGGGAAAGATCCTTCAATGGTGTGTGGAACTGGGTAACGCCGCAGGCCGCAGCTTGTTGACGGCGGTCGTGGCAATTCACAAGGCCGGTGCGATGGTCCGGCGTGCGGGTGGCTTTTCCTGAGAGGCCTTGGCCGTACGGCGGCGTCATGCATGTCGCGCTTTGCGTCGCGTTTAGGCGGTGCCAGGCTGCAGCCCGCGCTGACCTGAAGCCGCCGTAGCCGCCAGCGGCGCACAGCGCGCCTCGAGCCAGGCCCGATCGCCGTCGTCCCTGAGCAGTGGCGCCAGGCGCTCGCGCACCGTGGCGTGGTAACCGTCCAGCCAGGCGGTTTCGGCCGCATCGAGCAGCTCCGGCTCCAGCAGCCGGGTGTCAATCGGGCAGAGCGTGAGCGTTTCGAAGGCCAGAAATTCGCCGAATTCCCCGCCGCCGGCGGGCACGGTCGCGACCAGGTTTTCAATGCGTACCCCGTGCCGTCCGGGCTTGTAAATGCCGGGCTCGATGGAGGTGATCATGCCCGCTTCCAGCGCCGCCAGCGGCAGCGAACGCGGCGGGCGGATCGCCTGCGGGCCTTCGTGCACGTTCAGGCAGTAACCCACGCCGTGGCCGGTGCCGTGGCCGTAGTCCGCGCCCGCGGCCCAGATCGGGGCGCGCGCGAGCGCGTCAAGCTGCTGACCGGAGACGCCGTGCGGGAATCTGGCGCGTGACAGTGCGATCATGCCTTTCAACACCAAGCTCACGTCGCGGCGCTGCTCGGCGGTGGATTCGCCGAGCGCCCACACGCGCGTGATGTCGGTGGTGCCGCCGAGATATTGCGCGCCGGAATCAATCAACAACAGGCCGCGCGCCTGCAATTCGGCGTGTGCTGCGGCAGTCGCGCGGTAATGCGGCAGTGCGGCATTGACCTGGTAACCGGCAATGGTCGCGAAGCTCTCGCTCACGAACCCGGGCTGAGCGGAACGCAGTGCGCGCAGCTTGGCGTCCACGTCGAGTTCCGTGAGTCGTTCGCCGCGCGCCAGTGCGGCTTCAAGCCAGTGCGCAGCCTGCACCAGTGCCACGCCGTCATGCCGCATGGCCTTGCGCACATGCTCGAGTTCGGCTGCGCTCTTGACCGCCTTGGCGGTCGCGATCGGACCGGGGGATATTTCGAGCATGACGCCGTGAGGAATCGCGCCCGCCGTTTCCGCGGCCGTGTGCGCCGGGTCCAGCAGCAGTTTCGCTTGCTTTGACAATTTGCCAAGCACGTTGCGGACGGCCGGGTACGGCACGATCTGCACGCTGTCCTGCTGCAGCCTTTGCTGCAGAGCCGGTTCTATCCTGGTGCCATCCACAAACAGCGTTGCCGTGCGTTCATCGACCAGCAGGTACGACAGGAAAACCGGGTTGAATTCGATATCGCTGCCGCGCAGGTTGAGCACCCAGGCAATTTCATCCAGGGCCGACACCAGATGACAGCTGGCGCCGGCCGCGTGCATGGCGGCGCGGACCGCCTCCAGCTTTTCCGCGCGCGTGCGCAGGGCATATTCCGGCGGGTGCTCGAAGATCCGGGCAGCGGGTAGCGGTGGCCGCTCCTCCCAGAGGTCTAGGGTCAAATCTTCCAGGTTAAGCCGCGCGCCGCGCTGCCCAAGCCGCGCGCGTACGGCGCGTTCCTGTGCAAGCGACAGCATGTCGGGCGCGCAGGCGGCAATGGCTCCTTGGGCGAGGCGCGTGCCGAGCCACTCGAGCCATTCGAGCGGATCGGGGATCACGAGGCGCACAAGTTCGATGCCGCTGCCCGACAACTGCCGCTCGGCCTGGGAAAAATAGCGCGAGTCGGTCCACAGTCCGGCGAAATCCGCAGTGACGATCAGCGTTCCCGCCGATCCGGTGAAACCCGAGAGCCACTCGCGCGCTTTCCAGTGCGCCGGCAGATATTCGGAAAGATGCGGATCGGCCGTCGGCACGATGCAGGCGGCCAACGCGCGTGCGCGCAGCGCCGCACGCATGGCCGCGATGCGTTGTGGAACGGTATTCAGGCGCATGTCGCGGTCACTCCCATGGCGCTGCAGCGCGTCGATATCACCGGCACCGGCCGGCTGCACACGGAGCAGGACTTCGCCCGGCGCGATGCGCTCCCGGCTCCGGATTCAGCCTCCGTTTCCGCCCGTGCTCGCGGCCGGTGCGGGCAGCGGCGGCACCACCGGGTGGTAGTTGCGCCACGGCGGCCGCAGGTACTGTTTCGGCGGATTGGCCTTGAGCTGCTGCAGGGCGATTTCCACCGCGCGTTCGAGCTGCGGGTCATGGCCTGCGCGCACGAGTTGCGGGTTCTGCCAGACTTCCACGTCCGGCGCGATGCCGTGGTTCTCCGCCGGGAAGGTGCCGTCCAGGCCCTCGACCGCGATGCGCGGCGCGGGTCAAAGGCGGAAGGCTATTTCTTGAGCGTCGCTGCTTCCTGCTGAATCAGAAATTCCAGGCACTGTATCGCCTGTTGCGGTGGCATCTGATAGCCGGCGCCGGTCATCCACTTGCCGTTGACCACAAACGTGGGCACGCCCTGGACGCCGTAGCGCGTGATGGTCTGCAACGCCTGATTCATCTTGAGATTCACGCCAAAGGAGTTCCAGGTGGCATTGAACTGCTGTTTGTTCACGCCGTACTTGGCAAAGAATTCCTGCAATGCTGACTGGCTCTGGGTCAGGTCGAAGCGGTTGTCCACGTGGATGGCGTTGAACAGCGGGTCGTGGATTTTCGGCTCGAGTCCCAGCGCCTGCGCGGTGTAATAGGCGCGCGCATCGATGTCCATGTGTTCGCCGCCGGTCCAGGCCGCCGGAATGAGCTTGAACACCACGTTCGCGGGCTTGTGCTTGAGCCAGGCATCCACGTAGGGCTCGTAGGCAAAGCAGTGCGGGCAGCCGTACCAGAAGAACTCGATTACTTCGATCTGACCGGGCGCAACTGTGGTCGGCTGGGCCGGCGACAGCGCCACGTAGTTCACGCCTTCCTGGAAACTGCCGGCGGCTATTGCACCAGAGCTGAAAATCAGCAGGCCTGTCGCCAAGAGCGCCGCCAATGAAGTCTTTAGTGTTTTCATCATGACTCTCCTGTGAATCCCCGCGGTATCGCGGAGATGAACTCTGTTTACTGCGTGCCTGCCGGCAGCGCCGCCCGATCCTGCTGCACCAGCCAGCTCACTGCGGGCATGATCTGGGCGCTGCTCAAATGATAGCCCGCACCGGTCAGCCACTTGCCGTCCACGATGAGCGCCGGCAGGTTGGTAACACCGTAACGTTGTGCCAGAACCTTGGCCTGTGAGAGACGCGCGTCCACCTGCAGTGAGTTCCACGTGGCATTGAACTGCTGCGCGCTGATGCCCAGCTGGCCGGTGAACAAGCGCTGATAATCGCTTTGCGTGCCGAGACCCAGGTGCTGCACATGCATGGCCGCGTAGATCAGCGCATTGGCCTGGTCCGCGATGCCCAGCTGCACTGCCACGTAGTAGGCGCGCGCCGCCACGTCCCGCTGCGGGTTCAGCGTGGCCGGCACGCGCGTCAACACCACATTCGCCGGCAGGCTTTTCTGCCACGCTTCCAGGTACGGTTCGAGCGCGAAGCACTGCGGATTGCCGTACCAGAAAAATTCCAGCACCTCGACCCGGCCGGGATTCACATTCACGGGCTGGGCGGGCATCACCGGGATGTAATTCACGCCTTCGCGGTAGGCGGGCGCGGCGCCGGCCGCGGAAGCCGTAGCTGCCGCGGCGCAGCACACCAACAGCACCGCGGCTGTGCACAGTTTGCTGACTTTATCCCTGCTCACGTGCCTCTGGAATTCAGGATAACGCACAGCCATTCAGAACGTGCACGCGGCCGCAAGTTCACGGCTGGATGGGTGCGTAGTGCAGGCCCTGGATGTAACTGGCCACTGCCTGCATCTGCGCAGGCGTCAAACGGGCGGCGATGGTATCCATCATCGGGGACTGACGGCTGCCGTCGGCGAAGGCTTGCAACTGGCTTACCACGTACACCGCGTGCTGCCCGGCCAGCGCCGGAATCAACATCGGGCCGTTACCGGCGCCGTCCGGACTATGGCAGGCAAGGCAGGCCGGCACTCCGGATTCGGCATCGCCGCCGCGGTACACCGCTTCGCCGGCTTTCACCAGGCTCGGGTCGGCCTCACCGGGTTTGACGGTCTGGCTGGAAAACCAGGCAGCCAGATCTTCCATGTCCTGCGTGCTCAACGGTGCGGCCATGGGCTGCATGATGGCGTTCTTGCGCTCGCCTGATTTGAAGCGCTGCAATTCGCGCACGATGTAGTCGGCACTCTGGCCGGCAAGCTTGGGGAATTGCGGGCTCACACTGTTGCCGTCGGCGCCATGGCAGGCGGCGCAGGTCGCGGATTTGGCTTGACCGGCGGCCGCGTTCTGGTCGCCGGCGGCACCGGCATTGGCGGTCGCCGCCACCACGGCCGCGGAGGCCAACATCAATACCATCTTGTTCATGCGCGAGGCTCCTGACAGCAAAGCAGCGGACGGCACCAAGGCCAAGGCAACCCTGCGGACCGGGAGTCCACGTGCAGCGCGCCGCAAGGAAGGCGCGATTCTACACCAAGCCCGGAAATCGGCTGCATGCGCGCGCGCCGCGAGCCAGGCGTGCAGCGAAAAAACGCGGGCAAAAAAAACCCCGGTGCCAAAGGGGTAAAACACCGGGGTTAAACGCTTCACCCGGCTTGGGGAGACCGGATGGCTTTTCCCGCTCAGGGAGGTGAGCGGGAATGAGCGCCATTGCGGCGCTCAGAAACTTGGAGCCGCAGGATCCGAAAAAGTTCCGCAGGGTGCATGAAAATACCGTGAGCGGTAAGTTCCTGAATCCCTGTGATATTTTCCGGATTGCGGGGGACGGCTGGACAACCGGTATCAGCGCCTCAGTGTGCTTCATCCCAGTTCGCACCCGAGCTGGCGTCCACGACCAAAGGCACCTTGAGTTCGACCGCGCCGCTCATGAGGCGCGGCACCTCACCTTGCACGGCGTCGAGCGCGGAGTCTTCCACTTCGAACACCAGTTCGTCGTGGACCTGCATGATCATCTTCGCCGGCACGCGCTGTTCGCCCAACCAGCGGTGCACCGCGATCATGGCGCGCTTGATGATGTCGGCGGCGGTGCCCTGCATGGGCGCGTTGATGGCGCTGCGTTCGGCATACTGACGCCGTTGCGGATTTTTGGCGCGAATGTCGGGCAGGTACAGGCGCCGGCCAAACACGGTTTCCACGTAACCCTGCTCGCGCGCCAGTGCGCGCGTCCTGTCCATGAACTGTTTAACGCCGGGATAGCGTGCGAAGTACAGGTCCACGTAGTCCTGGGCCGCACTGCGTTCGATGCCGAGCTGTTTGGCCAGACCGAAGGCGGACATGCCGTATATGAGACCGAAATTGATGGCCTTGGCGGCGCGGCGGCGCTCGTCGCCGACCTCGTCCGGTTGCAAGCCGAAGACCTCGGCCGCAGTCGCACGGTGGATGTCCATGCCCTTCTCGAACGCGGCCAGGAGGCTGGCATCGCCCGAGAGATGCGCCATGATGCGCAGTTCGATCTGCGAATAATCGGCGGACACGATGCGGCTGCCGGGCGGCGCGATGAACGCCTGGCGGATGCGCCGGCCTTCGGCGGTGCGCACCGGGATGTTCTGCAGGTTCGGATCCATGGAGGACAGGCGCCCGGTGGCTGCGACCGCCTGGTGATAGGACGTGTGTACGCGCCCGGTTGTGGGATCCACCTGCGCCGGAAGCTTGTCGGTGTACGTGGACTTGAGCTTGCTCAACGCGCGGTAGTCCACAATCACTTTCGGCAGCTCGTAGGCCGCGGCCAGTTCTTCCAACACGTCCTCGGCCGTGGACGGCTGGCCGCCCGGGGTCTTGCGCGCCACCGGCAACTGCATTTTCTCGAACAGCACGCTTTGCAGCTGTTTGGGCGAGTCCAGATTGAAGGGCTGGCCGGCCAGCTCATGGGCGCGCAGCTCCAGCTTGCGCAGGCTGGCGGCGATCTCGCTGCTTTGTTGCCTGAGCATGGCGCTGTCCAGCAGCACGCCGTGATTCTCCATGGTGAACAACACCGGTACCAGCGGCATTTCGATGTTCTCGAACACGCGCTTGAGCGCGGGCATTGCGCGCAGCCGCGGCCAGAGCGTCGCGTGCAGGCGCAGCGTCACGTCCGCGTCCTCGGCCGCGTAGCGCGTGGCCTCCTCGACACGCACCTGCTCGAAGCCGATCTGCTTTGCGCCCTTACCAGCTACCTCTTCGTAGTGGATGGTCTTGTAGTTGAGGTACTTTTCCGCGAGTGCGTCCATGTTGTGCTGGCTTGCCACGCTGTCGAGCACGTACGATTCCAGCATCGAGTCGTACCTGATCCCGGCGAGCGCGATGCCGTGGTTGGCAAGCACGTGGGCGTCGTATTTGATGTGATGACCGAGCTTGGCATGTGCGGCGCTTTCCAGCAGCGGCTTGAGGCGTTGCAGGGTGCGCTCGCGGTCGAGTTGCGGCGGCGCATCCGCATAGCGGTGGGCGAGCGGCAGGTAGGCGGCCTCGCCGCTTTTGACGGCGAACGACAGGCCAACGATGCGCGCCTGCATGTAATCGAGACTGGTGGTTTCGGTGTCGAACGCAAACAGTTCGGCGGCCTCGAGTCTCGCCAGCCATTTGTTCAGGGTCGATTCGTCGAGAATCGTTTCATAGACGGCAGTCGCTGCGGGCGGCGGCGCGGGCCGGGTGCCGGGTGCCGCGGAGCCGGATTCGCCCAGTGCGCTGCCGGTCGCGGCGTGAACCTGGCCGGCGGAATCGAGCTCGCGCAGCCAGGTCTTGAATTCCAGTCTGGTATACAGCGCGCGCAACGCGGCCGCGTCGGGCGTGCGCATCGCGAGGTCGGCCGGCTTCACCGGGAGTTCCACGTCGCAGCGGATCACCGCGAGGCGGCGCGAGAGCAACGCCTGTTCTTTCTGGGTCCGCAGTTTTTCCGGCAACTGTTTGGCACCGCGGATTGCCAGTTGCGGGACTTCGTCCAGGCGCGCATAGAGGCTTTCGAGTGTGCCGAAGTGGGCGAGCAGCGGGGCCGCGGTCTTGGGACCGATGCCGGAAACCCCGGGGATGTTGTCGGAACTGTCGCCCACCAGCGCCAGATAATCGATGATCTGCTCCGGCCACACATCAAACTTCTGCTTCACGCCCTCGCGGTCGAGCACGGTGCCAGTCATGGTGTTGACCAGCGTGACCTGCGGATTCACGAGCTGCCCCATGTCCTTGTCGCCGGTGGAAATCAGCACCGGCAGGCGATGCTCGGCGGCCTGCTTGGCCAGCGTCCCGATGACATCGTCGGCCTCGACTCCGGGGATCTGCAGCACCGGAAACCCCAGGGCCTTGACCAATGCATGCAGCGGCTCGATCTGCTGCGCCATGTCGTCCGGCATGGCGGGCCGGTTGGCCTTGTACTCGGCGAACAGCTCGTCGCGGAAGGTTTTGCCGCGCGCGTCGAACACCACCGCGACGTGCTCGGGAGCGTAATCCGCAAGCAGCTTTTTGAGCATGGCCGCCACGCCGCGCACCGCGCCGGTGGGCTCGCCCTTGGAATTGCTGAGCGGCGGCAGGGCGTAAAAGGCGCGGTACAGATACGACGAGCCGTCCACGAGAATCAGCGGCTTTTTTTCGACGCTTACGTTGGCCGGGTTGATGACTGTGTATTCAGGCATGGGGTAAGTGTAAAGGATGCAAGGATGCGGCGCCGCAGCTCTGGCCACGGTGGGAGCGGCGATATTCGCCGCGATGTTCGTGGCGTTGCGGCCGGGACCGTCGCTCCCACGCAGGTTGGGCTTTGCAACGCTCACCGAATCTACAGCAGGATTTCCTGCGCCGTCAGATCGTCGAGGGTTTCGCGGCGGCGGATGAGCGCGGTACGCGCGCCGTCCACCAGCAGTTCGGCGGCGCGCGGCCGGGCGTTGTAATTCGAGGCCATGCTCGCGGCGTAGGCGCCGGCGTTCATGATCGCGAGCAAATCGCCCGGCTGGGCAGCGAGCCGGCGCTCGCGGCCGAGGAAATCCGCCGATTCGCACACCGGTCCCACCACATCGCAGAGTTCGGGTTCGCCGGCGCCGGGCGTGACCGCGAGAATTTCGTGCCAGGCGTCGTAGAGCGCCGGACGGATCAATTCGGTCATGCCCGCGTCCACGATGACAAATCGTCGCGGCGCGGTGCGCTTCAGGTACTCGACGCGCGTGAGCAGCAGGCCCGCGGGCGCCACGACCGCGCGCCCCGGCTCGATGCGCGCGGCCAGTGCGCGCGTCTCTGCGAGTGCGCGCAGCTCGCCGAGCAGTGCGGCCATGTCCGGCAGCGGATCTTCGGGTTGATAGCGCACCGGGAAACCGCCGCCGAAATCCAGGTGCCTGAGCCCGATACCGCGCGTGCACAGGCCGTCGGCCAGTCCGGCAAGGCGCATTGCAGTTTCGAGAATTGTCCCGCGCTCGGTGATTTGCGAACCGATATGGCAGGCGAGCCCTTGCAGTTGCACGCCCGGCAGGCCGGCCGCGCGTGCCGCCAGGGATTCGGCCTGGGCAAGCTCAATGCCGAATTTCGCGCCGCTGTGGCCGGTGGCGATGTGCGGATGGGTGCGGGTTTCAATGCCGGGGTTGACGCGCAGCGCTACCGGCGCGCGCTGTTTGCGCGCCAGCGCCAGTGCGTTCAGCCGCTCCAGCTCCGCGTCGGATTCCACGTTGAAGCAGCCGACGTCCGCGGCCAGCGCCTGCTCCAGCTCCTCACCGCGCTTGCCGACGCCGGAGAACACCACGCGTGCGGGATCGCCGCCGGCGCGCAGCACGCGCGCGAGTTCGCCGCCGGACACGATGTCGAAACCCGCGCCGAGCTGCGCCAGCACCTGCAGCAGCGCGAGCGTGCCGTTGGCTTTGACGGCGTAACACACCTGATGCGGGGTGCCGTCGAACACCTGCGCGAACTGCCGCCAGGAATCCGTGAGCGCGCGGCGCGAATACACATATAAAGGTGTGCCGAAGGCAGCCGCGAGTTGCGGCAGCGGCACATCCTCGGCGTGCAGCACGCCGTCGCGGTATTGGAACGCGGATACCGGTGCCAAGGCGGCGCCGGTCAGTGCGGTTTGACAGCCGCCGGCGCGGAATGCGTGGCGGTGGCGGGTGCGGCGTGTGTTGCGGCCGGCGCCGTATGCGTCGTGGCCTGCGGCATGGGTGGAATGGTGCGCGGCGGCGTCACCGGCAGGTACAGCGGACCCTTTTGGCCGCAGCCTACAAGTCCCGCCAAGAGCAGGAACGGCAAACACGCGAGTACACGGCGCAGCATCGCAAGAGTATAACCGTGCTTCGATGCGTGCGTGCTAAAGTCGGGCGGTCACAGGAGAGCGCGTATGTCATTCCAGGTGCCTGCATCGCTGTGGATTGCCGGATTGGTGCTGCTGCTGGTGGCGCTCATCGGCCTGGCGCTGTTTTTCGGCGGCTGGAAGCGCTTTTCCCACCGTGAATTCGTCAACGGCTCCAGCCGCGTAATCGTCGGCGCGGTCCTGCTCGCGGCGGTGGGGCTGGCCGTGGCGGTGGCGATCAATCTGCACAGCTATCATCGTCTGACGTACGAGCAGCCGGTAGCAGATTTGACCTTCACTCAGCTCGCACCCCAGGAGTTTCGCGCGAGCCTCACGGATGCGCGCGGCCGGATGCGCACCAAGGTGCTGCGCGGTGACGAGTGGGAGCTTTCGGCGCGCGTGCTCAAATGGACCGGTCCCGGCAATCTGCTGGGCTTCAATGCGTTCTATCACCTGGACAGGCTCGAAGGCCGTTACCAGAACCTCGAGCAGGAGCAGCACGATTACCACACCGCGGTGGATTTGGCGGGCGGCGGCGGGCTGGACGTGTGGAGTTTCGCACGCAGGCACGCCTGGCTGCCGTGGGTGGACGCCAGCTACGGCAGCGCCACCTACCTGCCGATGGCCAACGGCGCCGAATACCGCGTGAGCATGAGTCAAACCGGCCTGTTGGCGCGGCCGGCGAATGCTGCGGCCCAACAGGCCGTGGCGCATTGGTGAGTTTCCCGCGTTGCTCACGCATCGCAGCGGCACGTCCACCTACAATACGCAAAACACGCCGGGGGTCGTGTAGTTCCGCAGTTGTAAATCCCAAAAATGCTGTTGATACAACTGGTGCTGGACCTGGAGGTGTCCATCACTGGCCATCAGCCGTCAAAGCGCTTCCAGCATGTTGGCTGATAGAGACGGCCGACGCACTGAATGCACGGCTGAGCGTGGCGCAACCTGTGAGCGGCAAAGCGCTCAGTTTTTGAAACTGGAACGGTCCAGCACCGCCATCGTAATTCGTGACACACATACCAGACGATCCCGATCGTCGCTGATTTTGATTTCCCACACTTGAGTGGTTTTACCGATGTGCAGCGGCCGCGCGGTGCCGATGACTACGCCCTCGCGCATGGCGCGCACGTGGTTGCAGTTGAGTTCCAGCCCCACGCACAGGGTTTTGGTGCGGTCCACCACCAGGTTGGCGCCGGTGGAGCCCAGGGTTTCCGCGAGTGCCGCGGACGCGCCGCCGTGCAGGATGCCGGCCGGCTGCTTGGTGCGCGCGTCCACGGGCATCGTGGCCTTGAGGTAATCCTCGCCTACTTCCGTGTAGCGGATGCCGAGATGGGTCACCAGCGTCTGCTGCTGGTACTTGTTGAGATCGTCAACTGTGAGCGTTTGCCGCCAGATGCTCATGTTCTTTCTCCTTTGGGATCAGATCGCAGAAATGAAAGCGGTTATCGCGCTGTACGCATTCGCCGCGGGTAAAGACAATCGGCTGGCGGAATATCGGCCCGGTATAAACAAAGGTGTGGAATTCGCCGTTTTCGCCGCAGGGGTCCACGCTCTCGGGTAAATCGCGCAATAAAGCCGCATCGTACTCGCGGCCTGCGAATTCTCCGCTGAGCGTGCTTTCGTCCACGCAGCAGAGCACGGCCTTGAATCCGAGTGCGATGAATTCACGGGCCAGCTGGTCTGTAGGCCGGTGCCATAGCGGAAACACACATTGCATGTTGATCTTGTGCATTTTACCCAGGCGGTATTGGCGGATGTCTTCCAGAAACAGATCGCCGAAGGCCACATGCCGGATGCCACGCGCCTTGAAACCCTCCAGTGCAAGGCGCATGGCCTGCTCGTATTCCTCGTTGGACGGGTGTTGCGACAGTCGTACTTTGTACAGCGGCAGACCAAGGGATTCCGCCTGGTCGTCCAGCAGTGCCTCACGCACGCCATGCATGCTGATGCGGCCGTAATGCTCGTTCACCGTGGTGAGCAACGCAGCAACCTGGTAGCGCGGATCGTGCTGCAGCGCGTGCAGTGCCAGAGCGCTGTCCTTGCCTCCGCTCCACGAGAGGATCAGCGGCCGGCGGTTCATGACGCGCGGCGCTTGCGGATCTGCAGATTGAGCATCTCGACGCCGAAGGCGAATGCCATGGAGAAGTAGATGTAGCCTTTCGGGATATGCATGCCGAGTCCGTCCGCGATCAGCGCCACGCCGATCAGCACCAGGAACGCCAGCGCCAGCATCTTGAGCGTGGGATTGCGCTGCACGAAGCGGCTCACCGCGCCGGCATACATCAGCATGAAGCCCACCGCGATGACGATGGCCGCGGCCATCACCGCGAGCCGGTCCGACATGCCGATGGCGGTGATCACCGAGTCCAGCGAGAACACCACGTCCAGCAGCAGGATCTGCGTGATCGCCGAGAAAAACGACCTGCGCTGCGAGGCGCGTTCAGGTGCGTGGCTCTGCTCGATGTCGCCGTGGATTTCAAGCGTGCTCTTGGCCAGCAGGAACAGGCCGCCGCCGATCAGTACCAGGTCGCGGAGCGAAAACGGTTGTTCGAAGATCGAGAACAGCGGGCGCGTCAGGCGCGACAACCAGAAAATGGACGCCAGCAGCAGCAGGCGGGTGATCACCGCGAGAATCAGGCCGGTGCGCCGCGCCGAGGCCTGGCGTTCGGCAGGCAGGGTGCCCGTCACGATCGAGATGAAAATGATGTTGTCGATGCCGAGCACGATCTCCAGCGCGGTGAGCGTCACCAGCGCGGCCCAGACGTTCGGATCGGTAATCCATTCCATGGTTGGCTACCTCAGCTGCGCAGATACGACGCGCCGTTCACATCCAGTATGCAGCCGGTGGCGGACAGCATGCCGTCGGTCGCGAGCCGCACCACCGCTTCGGCGACTTCCTCAGGCATGGCCACACGGTTGAGCGGGCTTTGCTCGCGGATGGCTTCGCCCTCGGGGCCGTCCAACAGTGCAGCCGCCATGTCGGTACGCACGAAGCCCGGCGCCACCACGCCTACGAAAATGTTCCAGGGTGCGAGCGCCTGGGCGAGCGATTGGGATAATTGGTTCAAGCCCGCCTTGGAGGCGCCGTAGGCAAGGGCATTGGGTTCGCCGCGGAAGGCGCCGCGCGAGGAAATGTTGATGATGTGGCCGCGTCCTTGTTTCATCATGATTTGCGCGGCGAGGAAACAGAGATTGGCTGGAGCAATGAGGTCGGCAGCCAAGGTGTGGTTCCAGGTTTGCTGCCAGCCGGCATAGCTCAAATCCTTGAGCGGCCGCACTTCGTAAATGCCGGCGTTGTTTACCAGCAC
>JBOIAZ010000120.1:0-9840 GCA_050739175.1 Gammaproteobacteria bacterium | reverse complement strand
GCATCGAACTCGATGCGATCGAAGGCCAGGAGCTTGCCGTTGTAGATGGTGAGATTGGCAAGATGCAGGTCGCCGTGGACTTCGCGCACCCAGCCCTGTGCACGGCGCACATCCATGAGCGCGCGGTACTGTGCGAACTCGGTGTCGCTCCAGGCCCGTAGCCGTCCAATTTCCTCACTGCAATGGCCGGCGAGCAGCTGCGCCAATTCCTGCAGATTGGCGCGCGCCGTGGCGTGGACCGCTTGCGGCAAACCGTAGACCGCGTTCGGGCTCACACGCGGGGCGGCAAGGTGGAATGCCGCGACGTAGTCTGCAACCGCATCCAGTTCGCATTCACCCAGTCGGCCGGCCGCCAGCAGGCGATCCAGTTGCTGAGCGCGGTCGAATTGCCGCATGTGCAGCGCGTACTCGATCGCCGGCCCGCCGCCATTGACTGCCGGTGCCCGCACCGCACCGCTCACCGGTACCACCTCAAGATACAGTTCCGGTGCCAACATCCGGTTGAGGCGCAGTTCCTCTGCGCAGGCCAGGCGGCGGCGTTCCAGAGTCGAGTAATCCAGAAATCCCAGGTTCACCGGCTTCTTGATTTTATAGGCGTGCTCGCCGGTCAGCAGGATCCAGGACGCGTGGGTTTCCACAACTTCGACCTGCGCCACTGTGTGCGCATAGCAACGCGGATTGCGCAGCGCGGCAATCAGCCTTGCGGACGCCTCCTGCGCGGCACTCGCCAGCGGTTTGTGTCCGGAATGCCGAGTCTGGCTTTCGTTGGAGTTCAAGTCCGTCACACCAGGCGCCGGCTGCTGCCGGTCGCGAGGTTCATGCGCGTGCGCCGGCGGCAAGCTGCGCGCAGTCGCACGGCTTAGTCGAGTACGAAGGTCAGCTTGAGATTCACACGGTACTGGACGATTCTGCCATCCTTGACATCCACCTTCTGTTCCTGGATCCAGGCGCCGCGGATGTTGCGCAGGGTTTTGCCGGCCTGCTGGATGCCGCGCTCCACGGCATCTTCAAAACTGTCACTGGAATCGGCCCAGATTTCGACCACCTTGGCGATTGACATGACTATCTCCTCGTTTGCGCTGCGGCGTGGCTTACGCGCGCAGCCGGGCTTCTTCCGAACGCTGCGAACCCACGATGCCGGCCACCAGATCCATTTGCAGGGCCATGAACTGCAGCAGGTCATCCAGGGAAAAGATGCCGACCAGAATGCCGGTTTGATCTACAACCGGGACTCGGCGCACCCCTTCCTTGCGCATGTCTTCCAGGATTTCGCCGACCTCATCCTCCTCGTCGGCGATCAGCGCGCCGGTACTCATGATGTCGCCGACCGTGATGGTTTCCGGGTCCACCTCCTTGGCCACGACCCCGACCGCGATATCGCGATCGGTGAGCATACCCACGGGCGCCAGCCCGCCGTCGGCAGTTTCGGTCACCACCAGACTGCCCACGTGGTGGTTTCGCATCAATTCGGCCGCCTGCCGCACGGGTTCATCAACGGCAATGCTGACTACCGCGCGGGTGCAAATGTCTCCGATGTTCATGGCTGCTGCTCCGGGTTGGCGCTTGGCAAATCATCGCTGGTATCAGCCTGCCCCTGAAATCGCAAGGCCGTATTGACCTGGATCACCAGCGCGCGCAGTACCGGATTCGCTAGCCGCCGCCCAGCTGGATGACCTGCTGCTGGAATTCACCCAGCTTGTCCCAATACCGCCCCAGGTCAATTTCGGTGTCGGTGATCGCGAGCGTCGCGGCCGGAGCGCGGCCCGCCAGGGTCGCGCATTGCTGCGCGGCATGCTCCGCGCCCTTGCCCCCGTACGTGCAGAAGAAAGCCAGCGATCCGAAATGCCGCCGATGTTGCGCGATGTAGGTGCGGATCGGCGCTGACAACCGGCCCATCCACACTGGTGCGCCCAAGACCACCACCGCATAGTCTGCGGGGTTCTTGCTGGTCGGCAGGATCGCCGAATGCCGGCCCAGCATCACGTCGAGAATCGAACGCAGGAAGCCCCAGCCGCCCCTGCGCGAGTGGCGGTCCTGGATCTGCTCCACGTCCCAGCCACCCCAATCCGCCAACTCCCTGGCAATGGCAGCCGTGTATCCGGTCCGCGAGTAGTAAACCAGCAGTATCTTCCCCATGGGCTCCTCCACTCTCGTCGGTACCTGTCCGGCGAGCACCTCACCTCGCAAAAAGATACGCGGCAGTGAGTTGCAGAGTCTTGATCCAGATCATGCTGGTGAGCCGGCAGGCCCGGTGCGCTCATCTGGATTCCACGTATGCAACTTGATCCAAATCACGGCCGGGATGGCCCTGCAGGCTAGTGTGTACGCGTTGCCGCCCCGTGTTGCGGGCAGCGGAGAGCTTCACATGCCACGTACATTGATCTTGCTGCTTACCCTGGTGCTAGCCGTCGGCTGTGCCAATATCGAAACCCGTCGCCACGCCAACGAACTTCAGAGCATGCGCCAGGATGACGAGTACTGCATCGGCCATGGCCTGCGCTACCCCAACCCGGCTTACATCAATTACCGCTACAAGCTGCAGAATTCGCGCGCGCTGCGTCTGTGGAAGAGCCTGCAGTTGGCGCAGGCCGCTGTCAGGCCCAAGCCGATCGTCGGATCATCCCCGCCTGATGTCACGCAGATTTTCCATGCGCTTGACCGCGCGCGCTTTCAATGCTGGCCCGAGCCGCAATTTGGCTACGACTATATTTTCTGCGGCGAGCGCGACAAGGACTGAGTGGCGGCGGAACTCCCGACTTTCGTCGAGGAGCACTGCGAACGTCTCCGGCGGCAGGCATAGTCGCCGAGTTCGGCGCACGGATCGGTGCGCTGCTCCAGGTGGTGGAAGCGGTGATCTTCCGCCGGCTCGACCAGCGCCTCGTGGCGCGCCTGCTGGCGCGCAGCGGCGAGCCGCTGAAGGTGACCCATCAGATGCTGGCCGACGAACTCGGATCGGTACGCGAAATCGTCTCGCGGTTGCTGCGCTCCTTCGAGGAGCGCGGCTGGATTGAGCTGGGACGCGAACACATCCTGATCCGCGACCGCGCCGCGCTCGCACGCCTGGCCAGGGACGCTGGATGACGGCTTGCGGCGCCGAATTGCCTGCGGTTTGATCCAGATCACTACCACCCCGACGGCCGCGTTCCAAAGTAGTGCCATGCTCACTGACGCGCCGACGGCGCAAGGAAATAAGCATGGCTCCCGCTCCCGGCCTGATGGTAATGGTGGACAGCACGCTGCAGCCTACTCCCGCGCTCATGCGTGCGGCCGCGATAGCGCGCAAAAGCAGCGAGCGTCTGCTGCTGGCGCTGTTTGAATTCGATCGCGTATTGGCGCGTGCCGCGCACCACGGGTTTGATCTCGACGCCTATCTCAACGGCCGGCGGCAGAAGCTCGAAGCCCTGGCCGGGCCGCTGCGCGCCGAGGGCCTGAACGTGAACACGCGTCTGTTCTGGGGCCGGCCGCCGATGGCGCGCATGCTGCTCGCGGTGCTGACCGAACAGCCGCGCATGGTATTCAAGGACATTCAGGCCGAACCGGCGACAAAGCGCCTGGAGTTCCTCCCCGAAGATCTCGACCTGCTACGCCAGTGCCCGGCACCGCTGATGCTGACACGCACCGGCGCGCGCGCCTTGCCAGAGCGCATCCTGGCGGCGGTGGATCCCCTCGACGAGCACGTGCGCCCGCACGAGCTCAATGCCCGGGTGCTCAAGGCCGCTAATCAGCTGGCCATGCAATGCGACGCGCGCCTGGATGTCGTACATGCATTCGAGTTCATGCCGCCGCCCATGGATGGGGAATACATGACGGCCTGGCTGCCGGATTTCTCGCTGGCGGAGGAGTTGCGTGGCCTGCACCTGCATGCATTGCAGCAACTCGCCAGGGAATACAGAGTACCCCCGGCACAGCTGCACCTGCTAGACGGCCGGCCGGATCAGGTCATCGCCGAATTTGCCGCCGCACAAAAATGCGACGTGGTGGTCATGGGCACAGTACAGCGCAATTTTCTGCAGCGGCTCGCCCTGGGCAGCGTGGCCGAGGGACTGCTGAAAAAGCTGGATTGCGATCTGCTGGCACTCAAGCCCGAAGGTTTCAACGAGCGCTTGCGGGCGGATCTGGTGAAGGTCAACTTGGACAACGACTGACCCGGCGCGCAGCGCGGGAGACATTCATGCCACTGACACGCAAGGGCCGCACCATCCTGCGGCAGATGCAGAAAGAGTACGGACAGGAAAAGGGCAAAGCCGTGTTCTACGCGGCGCGCAACAACGGGCGCATCACTGGAGTAGACCGTGCGCGCCGGCCGCTGCACGCCCAACACCGCATTTCCGGGAATGCCCGACGGTGATATCCCGCAGCTCCCTGCCACTGCGTTCCGCCGCGCTGGGTACCGCGCGCCGCAGTACCACGGTGTCCATCGGCATGTCGCTGCTGCTGATCGTGCTGGGGCTGCTGGCGCTGATGCTGCCCGGCGCGCTCGGCATCGCCGTGGCTATCTTGGCGCTGTGGACCATCGTGTTCGCCGGACTGGCGCACCTCGTGTATGCCTGGAATGTGCGTACCGCGGGCGACCGGTTCTGGGGATTGGCCGTAGGTCTGGTGTACCTGCTCGCCGGCCTCTACCTGATGCTGCATCCGCGTGAAAGCCTGACCTCGCTCACGCTGGTGCTGGCAGTGCTGTTCCTGCTGGAAGCCGGCGCCATGCTGGGTGCGTTTCTGCGCTTGCGCGCTCTGCCCGGCAGCGGTTGGCTGCTGATGAATGCGCTGCTCGCCTTTGCGCTCGGCCTGCTGCTGGCATTCAACTGGCCGTCCCGCTCGCCCTGGGCCATCGGCACGCTACTCGGCATCAATCTGCTGGTGAGCGGAGCCGTACGTCTGCTGCTTTCCTGGCGCGGCACTCTCACTCGGTTCTTCCCGCAAGCGTGCGCGGCGCTGGCGCGCAAAAGTCCTCCGCCGAGGTGATCCAGGTCATGGTACCGGCTGCCGCGCTCGCTATACTTATCCTGCGATTGGTGTACTAAAGGCAGCAACAGTCTGCCGGGAGTTTTGCCCATGAATAATCGCCTCCTGGTCCATCCGCTCTTGACGATTGGCCTGACCGGTGCGGCACTGCTGGCGATCGCCCCGCGCGCCAATGCGGTACCGAGCTTCGCCCGCCAGACCGGGCTCGCCTGCAACGCCTGTCACACCGTGGCACCGCAATTGAATGCCTTCGGGCGTTACTTCAAGCTGCACGCTTACGTGCTGGGACCGAACAAGCTGACCGGCGGCAGCTCCAAACTGAGCATCAGCGAGTTGCCGCCGATCTCGGCGATGGCCATCGCATCGGAGACACTCACGCGTCAGGCACAACCGGATTCACAGAACGGGTCGGTACAGTTGCCCCAGCAATTGAGCGTGTTTTACGCCGGCGCTATCTCCGAGCACATGGGCGCGTTCGCCCAGCTGACCTGGTCGCAGCCCGATGATCATTTCAGCATGGACAACACCGATATCCGCTACGCACGCGATGCCAATTGGAACAGCCAGACGTTGGTTTGGGGCTTGACGCTCAACAACAACCCTACGGTGCAGGACGTTTGGAACAGCACACCGGCCTGGGGCTTTCCGTACATTTCTTCGGCAGTCGCGCCTACGCCAGGCGCCAGCCCGCTGATAGCCGGACCGCTCGCCGAGAACGTGGCCGGCGTGGGCGCCTACGCCTGGCTCAACAACACCTGGTACGGAGAGCTGACCGTTTACCGCTCCAGCCAGACCGGCATCGCGCAGCCCTACAACAGCAGCACCACAGCCGTGATTGCGGGCGTTGCGCCCTACTGGCGCTTTGCCTGGGAACATCCCTGGGCCGCCGGCGGCGGCCAGAGCGACCTGGAAATCGGCATGCTGGGGCTCAACACCCATTTGTATCCCGGCGGCGGCCATCCCCTGTCCGGCCCGACCGACAATTATCTGGATGCCGGCGTCGATGCCCAATATCAGTACATCACTACCAATAATTCACTGACACTGCACGCAATCTACATTCACGAACGTCAGGATCTGAACGCCAGCAGCCTGTACGGGCTTGCGGCCAATCCCAATAATCATTTGAATTCATGGAACGTGAATGCGAGTTACTACTGGAGCGAAGCCTACGGTCCCACGCTCGGCTATTTCAGCATCAGCGGCCGCGCCGATCCGTTGCTTTACACGCCGGCGGCGCTCACTGGCAGCGCTGCCGGATCGCCTGACAGCCGCGGCTGGATCCTGCAATGGACTTGGGCGCCGACGCTCAACGTCCAGGCCAGCTTGCAATACGTGCTGTACAACAAGTTCAACGGTGGTACCGTCAATTACGACGGCTCGGGACGCAGCGCTTCCGACAACGACACGCTGTACCTCGCCCTGTGGCTGTTGTGGTGACCGTTGCCGCGGAACGCTACGGAACGTAGCCCGCGTTGACAGGCCGAAGAGATTCGCCGCACAGGCCGCGATCGCCCGGCCCGGCGCCTGCGAATGCGCGCCGCAACTCGTGCGCTGACCCCAAGGCTGGCGATGCGCACGCATGCGGTACGGACGCCGACTGTAGCGGTGGGCGACAGCCCGGTTCCTTGATCTAAATCATGTCCCGGTACGAT
Source organism: Gammaproteobacteria bacterium (assembly GCA_050739175.1). GTDB lineage: Bacteria > Pseudomonadota > Gammaproteobacteria > Natronospirales > REEB76 > REEB76. The sequence continues at coordinate 3,223 of JBOIAZ010000120.1, read as the reverse complement.
CCGCCGGATTAGGCTGGCCACCGATCGGGCTCGCGGCGATAAACCGCGTCTAAGCTGCCCCCGCCGCATCATCCATCGTCGCCCCGGCTTGAGAGAAACACGGCATGCGCCTGCACCCGATAACCAAATTGCAGCATGAGCACGCCAACATGTGGCGCGTGCAGGTGGCGATACGCAATCAGCTGGATCTGCTGGAAAACGGTGGCGTACCGGATGCCGTGCTGCTCGCCAACGCGTTCTACTACATGCGCAAATTTCCCAGCGCCGTGCACCATCCCAAGGAGGATCTGGTCTTCGACCGCCTGGTCAAGATGGGCGCGCCGGTGCAGGATCTCGTGAAGCGGCTGCACGCGCAGCATGTCGAGCTCTACGTGCTGGAGGAGATGCTCGTCGAGCTGGCGCTGCAACTGCCCGCGGGCCGCTCCGAATGCCGAAACCGCATGCTGTTGCTTGGCCGCCAGTACCTGGCGACCCAGGCCGAACACATGAAAACCGAGGAGCAAACGGTGTTTCCGCAGGCTCGCAAGCGCCTCCGGTCCAGGGACTGGAAAGCGATTCGCGAACAGGCCCGGGAGATTGAGGATCCGATGTTCGACAGCCGGGCCACCGAGCGCTTTCAATATCTGTACGACTACATGATGCGCGAAGTGGACGATGAGGCGCTGGCTGCGGCGCACGCCGCTGCGGTCCCGGGTCGCAAACCCAAGAGCGCACCGGCTGCGCAAGTGCACAAATAGCGGCGGGCTCATTGCAACATGGACTTCGAGGGCTTTGATCCCGAACTGGTGCGCCGCTACGACGTCTCCGGGCCGCGTTACACCTCATACCCGACCGCGCGCCGGTTCGGAACTGCGACAGACGAGGCCGCCTACCGCAGCGCGGTGACGCGCAGCAACGAGGATTTCATCCCGAGCGCTCTGTCGCTGTACCTGCACCTGCCGTTCTGCAGCAGTCCTTGTTTCTATTGCGGTTGCAGCCGGTTGATCACGCGCCGGCCCGAAGTCATCGCCGCGTATCTCGAGCGCTTGCACCGCGAGGTCGCGCTGCAGGGCCAATGCTTCGACCGCGACCGGCCGGTGCGCCAACTGCATTTCGGCGGCGGCACGCCGACCTATTTGAGCGACGCCCAGCTGGCCGAATTGTTTGCGACCCTGCGCGCCGCCTTCAACTTCGCCCAGAGCGGGCCGGTGGAGTTCGCCATCGAAGTGGATCCGCGCAGCGTGGATGCGGCGCGCATCGCGCGGCTCGCGGCGCTCGGCTTCAACCGCGTGAGCTACGGCTTCCAGGATTTCGATCCCGCGGTGCAGTACGCGGTGAACCGCATTCAGGATCCCGAGCATTGCCTGGGGCTGATCGATGCGGCGCGCACCGCCGGTTTCCGCTCGGTGTCGGTGGATCTGATCTACGGCTTGCCTTGCCAGACCGAGGCGGGCTTTGCCAGGACGCTGAGATCCGTTGCGGCCGCGCGCCCCGACCGCGTGGCGGTTTACGGCTACGCGCACATGCCGAGCCAGTTCAAGGCCCAGCGCCTCATCCGCAGTGCGGACCTGCCCGACGCCAACCTGCGCCTGCAGCTGCTGACCTTGGCCGTGCGGGAGCTGACCGCGGCTGGCTATCTATATATAGGCATGGATCATTTCGCCCTGCCGGACGATGACCTGGTGCAGGCGCGGAAGACAGGCACCCTGCAGCGGAATTTTCAGGGCTACTCCACGCTCGCCGGCCTGGATCTCGTGGGCATCGGCCTGACCGCGATCGGCCACGTGGGCGATCTGTACGCCCAGAACGCCAAGGCCCTGAACGACTACTACGCCGCACTCGACGCCGGACGCCTCGCGGTGCAGCGCGGTTACCGCCTGACTGCGGATGATTGCGCGCGCGCCGACATCATCGGCCGGCTGATGTGCTACGACGAGCTGCGTTTTGCCGACATCGAGCGCGCCCACGATCTGGAGTTCGAGAGCTACTTTGCGCCGGAACTGGAACGCCTCGCGCCGCTCGCGTCCGACGGGCTGCTGCGCGTGGGCGAGGACGGCATCGCGGTGCTGCCGCGCGGACGTTTTCTGCGCCGCACCCTGGCCATGGTGTTTGACGCCTACCGGCCACGGGAGTCGGCCGCCAACAGTTACTCGCGGGTTATCTGAGGCACGAAAAGGCGGCGCGCGGCTGCGCACGGCCGCAACTTTCAGAATCGATTGCGGTATGCTTGACGCGGCCGGATCGGCACGGCTGAAAGTCCCGAGGACGGATCCATGAGCACGCCACAGGCGGAACTGCCCCAACGCCTGCGCGAAGCCTGTGCGGTATGTTCGCTGAAGGAACTCTGCCTGCCGCGCGGCCTCGACGGGCCGGACCTGATGCGTCTCGACACGCTCGTCGAGCGGCGCGGGCCTTTGCATGAAGGCGATCACCTGTTTCGGGTGGGCGACAGCTTCCAGGCGCTGTATGCAGTGCGCGCCGGTTCCTGCAAGACCTACACCGTGGACAGCGAGGGGCGCGAGCATGTACTCGGATTTCATCTGCCCGGTGAACTTCTGGGCTTGGATGCCATCTACCCGGGGCGGCACCTGTGCAACGCGCAGGCCCTGGACACGGCCGTCGTCTGCGTGCTGCCTTACGAGCAGGTGAGTGATCTGGCCGGTCAGATCGGCGGTCTGCGCACGCAAATTATGCGGCTCATGAGCAAGGACATCGCCGACAGCGCCACGCTCGCCGGCGACTTTACCGCCGAGGAACGCCTGGCCGCATTTCTGAACGGTCTTTCGGAGCGCTTCCGGCAGCGCGGCTATTCGCCCGTTGAATTTCAGCTGGCGATGTCGCGGCGCGATATCGCCAACTACCTGCGGCTCGCCACCGAAACCGTGAGTCGGGTGCTCGCACGCTTCGAAAATGACGGACTGATTGCGGTGAATCGCCGCATGGTGCGCCTGCTGGACCTGCCGCGGCTGCGCCGGTTGTGCGCCGCCATGACCGGCATGCAGGGCTGAGCGGTTACACTCGGCCGGCCGTTGGATGCGCGCGCTGCCCGCGCGACATACGACGCGCTGCTTGCCGGTTCAGGACAGGCCATTTGTTTGACGGCGGCAAGCGTGGAAATGGCGGAGAGAGTGGGATTCGAACCCACGATACGCGTTTTGCGCGTATACGCCCTTAGCAGGGGCGCGCCTTCGACCAGCTCGGCCATCTCTCCGGAAAGGGTATTTCGCGGGGACGGATGATACCG
>JBOIAZ010000119.1:0-3046 GCA_050739175.1 Gammaproteobacteria bacterium | reverse complement strand
CACGCTGCGCGGCGCGTATTTCACGTCGCCGCCGTAGGCGATGAAATTCCCCTGGCCGAGGTTGGCCGAGAACGCGTAGCGGTGCAGCGCGTAGGACCCGTCCGCGAGCAGCTGCCAGTGCGCGTTCAGGCGCCAGGCAAGTGAAAACTCCAGGCCCTGCGATCGGATCCGGCCGTTGCTCACGATAAAGCCGTTGGAATCGCGGAAGATGAAGTGGTCCTTGAGCATGTAATAGGCGTCCGTGTCCCAGGTCCACGCTCCCGACTGACCACGCCAGCCAAACTCGAACGAATTCAGCGTCACCGAATTCAGATCCGCGACATCCTGGCCGCGCTGCAACTCGTAGAGTTCCGCGGCCTGCGGCGCGCGTGCCCCGCGGCCGACGTTCAGGTAAAAAGTCTGCTGTGGACTCGCGAGCCAGCTCACGCCGAACTTCGGCAGCACGTTCACGAACTGGTCACTGCGGTCCGCCGGCCGGTTGTACAAACAGCCCCCGAATGGGCAGGACGTGCCGTCGGCCTGGCTATTCCCCGGCGGCAGGAAATTCACGTAGGAATAGCGCACGCCTTCGACACGCACTCCGCCCGAGAACAGCCACTGCGGATTCCAGTAATGCGTGATATCCACATACGCCGCGAGCGTGCGGCTGTCGGCGACGTAGTCGTAGTGCAGACCCTGCGGGCGGATGTCAGCCAGCGCCGGCGGCATGTTGGTGATCGCGGCGGGCTGAAATTCGCTCACCCGGCCGTGTGCATATTCCGCGTCCGTGCCGTAGATAATCGCGGTGTGCGGTGAAACGCTGTCCCGCAGCTTGACCTGCATGCCGCCGCTGTTGACGCCTGAGGTTTTGATCGGCGTGCCCGGCAGATAGTGTTCGGTGAAGCGGGTCCAGTTGCGGCGGATGTAGGGCGTGACGTCCAGCTCACGGTCGTCCATAAGTTGCAGCCGCCACGGCTGCAACAGGCGCAGATTTTCGGATTTGCGGAACGCGCCGGCCGTCGGGTTGGAATAGCGCAGCGCCGGATTTTCGTAGGCATCCAGGCCATAAATATAGCCGGCGGTCTGCTGGTTGAGATGCGTGGCCTCGAACAGGGTTTCGCGACTCACGGCGCCGTTATCGTGATCACGACGCAGCGTGAGCTTCTGCTGATCATAGCCGGAATCGGCGCGAAAGCCGCCGTAGTGCGTGGCATTGGCGCTCGCGCGGAATCCGTCGGTGCCGTTCCAACTGCCGGCACTGGCTTCCGCACGCGTGTAATTTCGGGAACCGAACTCCAGGCTCGCGTTGTTCCGCGGCCGGAATTGCGGCCCGCGGGTCAGCACGTTGACGATGCCATTCAAGGCATTCGAACCGTACAGCACCGAGCCCGGTCCGCGCACCACTTCCACGGCCGCCGCCTGCTCGGTGTTGATCTCGAAGAGCGCGTTCACATCGCAGAAGCCGGCCGGCTGGATGGGCACGGAATCTTCGAGAAACAGAAACGCCCCGCAAGCCCCCGCACCGGTGAACAGCGGCGAACGGATCGCAACCAGGCTTTCCTGGCCGCTGCCTTCGGTCACCCAGGCACCGGGCACGTTGTAGAAAATCTGCGCCGGATGGTTTTCGCCGATGAGCTCAAGCGCCTGCCCGTTCACCAGCGCGGTGTTGCCGGGCAAAATCTGCAGCGGCGTCGGCGCGCCGGTATCGGTCACCACGACCTGGCCGAGCTGCACCGTGTTGTTGTCAGCGCAAGCCACTTGGCCATAAACAGCAAAGAAGCAAGCGCTTATCCAAAACACTGCTATCAAGAAATCGCGGCGGGCACCACCGCTCCCACAACCAAACCATGGATAACTGCGGGAGCGACGGCCTCCGTCGCGATTCCAAATATTCCAACTCATTGGGGCAAGGCAAAAGCAATCACATAATCGCCGCGCTTGCCGAAACCGTCGCCGTGGCCGCCGGCCGCGATCACTACGTACTGGCGGCCGTTCATGCTGTAGGTCATGGGTGTGGCCTGGCCGCCGGCCGGCAGCTTGTACTGCCACAGCATCTTGCCGGTCTGGAGATCGAACGCACGGATGTCGCCGTCCATGGTCGCTGCAACGAAAATCAAACCGCCGGCGGTGACCATGGGCCCACCGATGTTGGGCACGCCCAGATTCCAGTGATTAAGCACGGCGTTGCCGAGCGGCACCCGCCATTTGATTTCGCCGGTCTGCATGTTCACCGCGGCCAATTCTCCCCATGGGGGTTTCACGCAGGGAATGCCAAGCGGCGACAGCAGCACTCTGCGACGCATGCCGTAGGGTGTGCCGGTCATGCGCGCGAATTCCCAACCGTCGTATTTGCCGGAATCGGCTTCGGCTTTGAGCTGAGCGCGGGGAATCAGGGCATATTCCCACGGCAGATTCATGGTATTGACCACGGCAAGCTGATGCACGGGGTCAAAGGCAATGCCGCCCCACTCGACGCCGCCGGCATTGCCCGGCTGCTCAATGGTGGTTTTCAGTCCGGGTGGCGTATAGATGCCTTCGGAACGGTATTGCTTGATCAGCTTGCGGCACTTGCCCTCGTCCCAGAACGTGAGCCCCCAGGCGTCGCTCGGAGTCACCGGCCCCTGGCGCACCAGCGCTTCTGGCAAGACCGGGAACGGCTGAGTCTTGGACAGCGCTTCACCCGGCGCGCCATCCTGCGGCACGGGTTTTTCCACAATCGGGAAAATCGGCTCTCCGGTTTCGCGGTTGAAGATGAACAACATGCCGGTCTTGGTGGCTTCGATCACCGCCGGCACGTGTTGGCCGTCGTGGATCAGGTCCACGAGCGAGGGTTGCGCCACGGTGTCGTAATCCCAGAGATCGTGGTGCACGAGTTGATAACCCCACACCAACTTGCCGGTATCGCCGTTGAGCGCGATCACCGAATCCGCCCAGCGGTTATCGCCGGGCCGTTCTCCGCCATATACGTCCGGGCTGGGCGAGCCCGTGGGCACGAATACCAGATGGCGCGCGGGATCAACTGAAAGCGGCGGCCAGGCGTTGGCCGCGCCGGTGATTTTTGCCGCCT
>JBOIAZ010000118.1:0-10623 GCA_050739175.1 Gammaproteobacteria bacterium | reverse complement strand
GCACCGATGCCGGGCGAGGCAAGTGCTTTGGCGAGCAGTGGCACGGCGAGGTCCGGGCGACCAGCCTGGGCGTAAAGACCCGCGTTGATTTGCATCAGTCTCGGCGCGGATAGGTGATCGTTGCTTTTGGAAGCGATGGCCTGTGATTTCGCGAGGACGTCCATGGCTGCGGCGGCGTGACCCAAGCCCAGCTCGGCCTCAGCGACGCGGCTCCAAATGATCCCCACATCGATACCTTGCTGCATCTTGAGTTGAGTCCGCAGCATCGGCAGAACCTGCTCGTAGAGAGGCTTGGCACGCTCCGGCTCACCCAGTAACCGCAACAGCCGCGCTTTCGTTTGCGGCTTGCCGATGACCACATAGGCAAGAAACGGGTCGGGTACGTTCACGGGGACACTGTCGAGCAGGTCCAGGGCTTCCCGATAGCGCCTTTGATAGATCAACAAGGGCACACGCGTTCCGACTTTCAGCCGGTTCGAGTCGCCCGCGGCCGCCGCCAGCGCGCGGGCGATATCCCCGCTACCGAGCAGGAGGCTATCAACGTATTGCTCCTTGGCAGCGATGCTGTCCGGGGCCAAGGTCAGAGCACGCAGCGACCAGCGTTCGGCATCCGGGTAGCGCCCCATCCCCATGTAGGTACCGGCGATGTCCTTGGCAAGTACGGCGTTGCGCGGATTCTGCGTGAATGCCTGTCCGAGCGAAGCGATTGCCGCGTCGAAAAGCCCCACGCGTCGTTGGGCCAAACCTTGTCCCTCGAGCGCGTCGGGATCGTTGGGGCGAAGCGCAAGCGCCGCCGCAAAAGCCTTTAGTGCGCCATCGAAGTCACTGCGCCCCCAATAGTCGTTGTAGCCCAGCGCAAGTTGCGCCGCCGCGAGTTCGGGCGCCAGCTTCAGTGCCTGCTCGGCGTCGGCACGTGCCCGTGCGTTGAGTTGCGCCGCATCTTGCCCACCGGCGCCTCCGTACGTGAGGTCGCTTTCCGCGTAGGACAGCCGCGCATAGGCGAGCGCGAAACCGGGATCCTTTTCGATGGCCTGCCGGTACAGCGGGATCGCCGCTGCAAGGATCAGAGGGTTGCCACCACCGAGTTCAGCCTGGTGGGTTTTGTATTCGGCACGCAGGAACAGATCTAAGGCGGCCTCGTTCCGGGTCGGTACGGCGGCAAGGCGCGCCGCTTCCCCCGAGGAAAGTTTTGCATCGAGGGCAGCGGCGATCTTCCCGGCCACTTCGCCTTCCACCCCGAACACGTTGTCCAGCGTGCGCGTGTAATCCTGCGCCCAGAGATGAGTCTGTGTAGCGGCATCGATCAATTGCACGTTGATCAGCACCTGCGTGCCCTGCTTCTGCACGCTACCTTCCAGGATGGTCGCGACGCCCAGTTGCCGGCCGACGGACTTCAGGTCGTCGGGATGGCTGGCGTACTTCGCGGTCGAAGTGCGCGCAATCACCTTCAGGTCACCGATGTCGGCCAGCTTGGTCAGGATCAGGTCCTGCATGCCAGCCACGAAATAGTCGTTGTTCTTGTCGGCGCTGAGGTTCTCGAACGGCAACACCGCAATGGATTTGGCCGCGAAGGGAGCCGTAGCGACCTGCTCCAGGCGCTGTGCATGCAACACGGAAAACCGCCAGGCGAAGAAGCCGGAAATGCCCGCAAGAATCACCACCAGAAGGGACACGGCGGTGCCGAGCTTGCGATGCTGGTGCTGCCAGGCTCTGGCCTCAGGCCGATCCTTAGGCCGTGCCAGCAACCAGGTGAGCACCAGCACCACGGGCAGGCTCGCCACCAGCACGATCACCAGCGCCGGCACCGCCCCGGACCAGCCGAAATACGGAAACACGCGGGCCGCGAGCTGCATCACGAAACCGATGACAATCGCGTAGGGAATCACCACGCGGCCGATATAGTGCCGCTTGAGGCGATCCAGCCAGCTCAACCCCTCATCGGGCACAGCTTGCCCCACTCTCGGTCCGGGTCGGACGCGAAATACTATACCGGATAGCTCAGCCCTTGCGCGCCGCCAACTGGGCGAGCATCGCGCGCATGGCGGTTTGAGTTTCGGCGCTGAACCAGACGTTCATCAGGTCCTCGTGGCTGCGCTCGCCGAGTTTCGCGAACAGCTCGACTAGATCAGCGCGCGCCAGTTTGCGGGTGGCGGCCACGGCCTGCGGTGGCAATTCAAACAGGCTATGGCACCATTCCAGCGCCTCAGGAATTACCTGCCCCGCCGGCAGCACCTGATCCACCAGACCGATGCGCAGGGCTTCCTCCGGCGAGATCAACAGTCCATGCAGGCACAGACGTTCCGCCTGACGTGCGCCAACCAAACGCTTGAGCGCCGCGTGAATCACGGACGGCACCGGCAGACCCACACGCACTTCGTTGAGGCCGATCTTGAATTCACCCTGGGCGGCGATGCGTGTATCGCAGAAAATCGCGAGCACGGCTCCGCCCGCCGGACTGTGGCCGGTCATGGCCGCGGCAATCGGCAACGGCGAGCGCGCGATCTCGCGCAGCAGCTCGATGAATTCCCGCCAGAACTCGCGCATCGCGGACACATCGAGCTTGAGCAGCGCCGGTACGTCCAGACCCGCCGAGAACATGCCTTCCGCGCCCGACAGCACCAACGCGCGGGACCTGGCCGCTGGCGCAGTATCAATCGCCTGGCGCAATGCGTGTACCAATGCGGGATCCAGGGCGTTGGCCGGCGGATGGTCCAGACGCAATTCCAATATGTCTTGGTGCTCAATCTTCATCAGCATCGCCGTCTCCTTGGTTGGTATCGCGGGCATCAATCAGCTCACGCACTACCGTGGTCGCATAGGCGCCCGCCGGCAGGAAGAAGCTCAATTTGAGAGTTTGCGCGTTCACGGCCTCCCAGCTTAAATCGACCACCGGCAGGCGCAATGCGCGCCTTGCGGGCTCCAGACCGACCGCTTCCAGTCCCTGCGCCAGCGACGCATGTTGCTCCGCAATCCGAGCTTCCAGCGCCTGAACTTCATCCGCGACGCGGCTGTCTCCGCGGCCCCACAGCGGGCCGGTCGGATGCACATCGCCCGCGGCGCAGCGCGCCCGCAATCTCACGTCCACCGTGGCCACAGGGAAAACACTGTGGGTGCCGTCGAGCATGCACACCTCACCCGGCAGGATGGTGTCCCAAGTCTGCGCCTGAACGCGTTGTGACAATACCTCATTGAATATCAGGCTGCGCGCGGCAGACAACAACAGCCCGCGCAACTTGCGGTCACGCACACTGCGCGCATCGGCAAACATTTTCGCCGCAGCCTCGATATTGTCGCCATCACGACCAAAGCGCTGCGGCCCAAAATAATTCGGCACGCCTTTCGCGCGTAACGTTTGCAGACGCCCGGTCATGTCGGCAGCCGGTGCGGACAGCTCGCGCAACGTCAGGACGAAGCGGTTGCCCTTGAGGGCACCGGTGCGCAGCTTGCGGCTGTGGCGTGCCACCGCCAGCACGCGGAATTCCGGACTGGCCAGTGCGTCCCAATGAGGGTCGGGTTGTTTACCGAGCCACAGACTGAAATGCTGGATGGCGACGGCGTGTCGATCCTTAAGGCCTGCATAGCTCACGTCGCGCAACGCAATCCCGGCCAATCTCGCCAGTTCCCGCGCCACCCAGCGGGTATTGGCGCCCCGCTTTTCCACCCTGACGAGCCGGTGCTCGCCCCGACCGTCGGCTGCGAAGCCGAGCACTTCCTCGACCTGGAAATCTTCCGGACGGCAACGCCACCGGGCGCGCGCCACCCGCGGGCCGTGAGCGTGTGCCCATTCAGGCAAGGAGGACATGCAAATCAGAGTTTTTCGCCGGCGGCTCCCACCAGCGCCACGGCCTGCACGGCAATGCCCTCACCGCGACCGAGGTAACCCAAACCTTCAGTCGTAGTCGCTTTGACATTCACGCAATCCAGCGCAAGCTTCAGGTCTGCGGCCAGATTGGCGCGCATGGCCTGAATGTGCGGTGCCATCTTCGGCAGCTGCGCAATGATGGTGGCATCCACCTGCAAGGGTTTGAGCCCGCGTTGCGCCAACAGCTCGACCACGTGCGCCAGGAGTTTGCGGCTGTCGGCCCCGCGCCATTTTGAATCCGTATCGGGAAAATACCGGCCGATGTCGCCGAGTGCTGCGGCACCCAAGAGCGCGTCGCACACCGCGTGCAGCAACACATCACCGTCGGAATGGGCCTGGATGCCGTGGCTATGCGGAATGCGCACGCCGCCCAGGATGATTTCACGCCCCGGCGCAAACCCATGCACATCGAAACCCTGACCGATTCTCATGCGCGCGCCTCCAAGATGGCCTCCGCCAGGACGATGTCCGAGGGCCGGGTGATCTTTATGTTGTCGCTGCGGCCCTCGACTACGCGCACCTGCCCGGGATGCGCCGTTTCCATGGCCGCGGCTTCGTCGGTTGGTACCCGCCCCGAATCCAGTGCAGTTTGCAGAGCGCTCCTCAACAACCCAAAGCGGAACATCTGCGGAGTGAATGCGCGCCACAGCTTCTGCCGGTCGGGCGTCGCCTGGATGGTGCCGTCTTCGGCGACCTGCTTCACGGTATCGGCGAGCGGCGCGCCCAGGATGCCGCCCACGGCGCCCCGTTCGAGCGTATGCATCAGCTTGTCGAGATCTTCGGCATGCAGGCACGGACGTACCGCGTCGTGCACCAACACCCAGTCGTCCGCATGCAGCTCATCGTGCAGGCTGTGCAGGGCATTGAGTACCGAGTGCGCGCGTTGTGCTCCGCCCTGCACCAGCTTTACCGGCTTGCTCCAAGCGCGCGCCAGGCAGCGCCGGGCGAAAACATCATCGTCGGCCACGGCCACGGTGATCGCCGTGATACGCGCCTGCGCCAGCAGGCACTCCAGCGTGTGCTCGATGACCGTGCGTCCGGCGAGCGGCAGATACTGCTTGGGAACCTCGCCACCCATGCGCCACCCGCGGCCCGCGGCGGGAACGACGGCCCAGAATCTCGGCCCGGATGCCATGTGCTCAATGCGTGGCCGCAGCCGGCGGCGGTATACGCACGATTTGGTAAAAGGTTTCGCCTTTCTTGATCATCCCGAGGTCGCTGCGCGCCTGCTCCTCGACCGCCGCCTGGCCCTGCTTGAGGTCGCGCACCTGCGCCGCCAGTTCCTGATTGCGCTTGGCCAACTCGAGGTTCTGGGACTGCTGCGCCGCGACCTGCTGCTGCAGCTTGGTAGCATCGTGGATATTGCCGGTGCCGAACCAGAGCTGATACTGCAGCAGCACCAGCAGCAATATGAGAATCAGCGGCAACAGGAATTTGAACTGTAACCCTTGTAGTTTCATGGGTGCCGGACCACCGTTTCGGCAAACGCCGCGGCTCCATGATAACGCGCCCGGCGGCCGAGCGATTCCTGGATTCTCAGCAACTGGTTGTATTTGGCGAGACGTTCCGAACGCGACAGCGAGCCGGTCTTGATCTGGGTGGCGCGGCTGCCGACCGCGAGGTCGGCGATGCTGGCGTCCGCCGTTTCGCCCGAACGGTGCGAGATTACCGCCGTGTAACCGGCGTCCACGGCCATGTTGATGGCCGCCCGGGTTTCCGTGAGCGTGCCGATCTGGTTGAGTTTGATGAGAATCGAATTGGCCGCGCGCTCCCGGATGCCGCGCCTCAGGATTTTGGTGTTGGTGACAAAGATGTCGTCGCCCACAAGCTGCACGCGCGCACCCAGTTTTTGGGTCAGGAGCTTCCAGCCTGCCCAGTCGTTCTCCGCCATGCCGTCCTCGACGCTGATGATGGGATAACGCTGCACCAGCCGCGCCAGATAATCACAGAATTCAGCGGAACTGTAGCCGCGCTGTTCGGAATCGAGCTGATAGCGGCCCTCCCGGTAGAATTCGCTGCTCGCCGCATCCACACCCAGATAAATGTCCTTGCCGGCCGCATAACCGGCGCGCGCGATGGCCTCCATGATGACTTCGAGTGCCGCTTCGTTCGACGGCAGATCCGGCGCGAAGCCGCCCTCGTCGCCCACGGCGGTGGAGAGTCCGCGTGCCTGCAGCACTTCCCGGAGCGCGTGGAACACCTCGGCCGCATAGCGCAGCGCTTCGGCAAAATTCGGCGCGCCCACCGGCAGGATCATGAATTCCTGCAGGTCCAGGTTGTTGTCCGCGTGCGCCCCGCCGTTGATGACGTTCATCTGCGGCACCGGTAATGTCACCGCATGTTCGCCGCCCAACCAGCGGTACAGCGGCATCTGGTGCTCGCGGGCAGCGGCGCGTGCCGCCGCGAGCGAAACGCCGAGAATCGCGTTGGCCCCGAGCCGCGACTTGTTTTCGGTACTGTCGAGATCAATCAAGGCCCGATCGAGTTTTTCCTGGCTCTCGACCGCCATGCCGCGCACGCGACGCTGAATCTCGCCGTGCACGTTGGCGACCGCCTGGCGCACGCCCTTGCCGCCGTAACGCCGGGGATCGCCGTCACGCAGCTCCACCGCCTCGCGCGCACCGGTGGAGGCGCCGGAGGGCACGGCGGCGCGCCCCACGATGCCGGAATCCAGGATCACGTCCACTTCCACCGTGGGATTGCCGCGGGAGTCGAGGATTTCGCGGGCACGCAAGTCGGAAATTCTAGTCATCGCGCTCCAATTCCTGAGCCTTAGCACTTAATTCCTGACGCCCTCGCGGAAGCGGGGGCCAGGATTTGAAAAACTGGATTCCCGCTCCCGCGGGAATGACGATGAATGTGCTTCACAATCTGCGCTCAATGTATTCGCGTTGTTTGACTGCCGCATCCAGTTCCTTGAGGGTCTCCAGCAGGTCCGCCATGAGTTTCAGCGGCCAGGAATTAGGACCGTCGCACAATGCCTGGTCGGGATGGGGATGGGTTTCCATGAACAGGCCGGCAACGCCGGCGCCGATGGCCGCGCGCGCCAGCACCGGAATGAACTGGCGCTGACCGCCGGAACTCTCGCCCTGTCCTCCCGGCAACTGCACCGAGTGGGTGGCGTCGAACACCACCGGGCAACCGGTGTCACGCATCACTGCCAGCCCGCGCATGTCCACGACGAGGTTGTTGTAACCGAAGGAAAATCCACGCTCGCACACCAGAATTTTGTCGTTGCCCGCGGCGTGCGCTTTCTCCACCACGTTGCGCATTTCCCAAGGCGACAGAAACTGGCCCTTCTTGATGTTGAGCGGCTTGCCGGTACGCGCGGCGCGCTGGATGAAATTGGTCTGGCGACACAGAAACGCGGGCGTCTGCACCACGTCCACCACGGCCGCCACCTCTTCGATGGCCGTGTCCTCGTGCACGTCAGTCAGTACCGGCACGCCGATGCTCTGCTGCACCGTGGCGAGAATCCGCAGACCCTCGTGCATGCCGGGACCGCGGTAGCTCTTGCCGGAGCTGCGGTTGGCCTTGTCGAAGGAGCCCTTGAAAATGTACGGAATCTTGAGCCGCTGAGTCACTTCCTTCAAATGGCCGGCCACGTCCAGCGCCAGTTGCTCGCTCTCCAGCGTGTCGGGTCCGGCAATCAGAAAGAAAGGCTGGCGGTTTCCAGCTTCGAATCCGCAAAGTTTCATGCGCGTGCCGTCTTGAGTGCCGGCTGCGCCGTGGCGTAGGCACGCGCCGCGCGGATGAATTCGCTGAACAGCGGATGACCGTCGCGCGGCGTGGACGTGAACTCCGGATGGAACTGCGAGGCGATGAAGAACGGATGCCCGGGCAGCTCGATCATTTCCACCAGCTTGTCCACGGAGAACCCGGAGCACACCAGGCCCTTGTTTTCCAGCGCCTCCAGGTAATTGTTGTTGAATTCGTAACGGTGGCGATGACGCTCCTGAATGACGTCCTTGCCGTACACCTTGTGCGCCAGCGTGCCGGGCTTGAGATGCGCCGCCTGTGCACCCAGGCGCATGCTGCCGCCCAGATCCGATTGCGCACTGCGGCTTTCGGTCTGGCCGCTGCGGTCCTGCCACTCGGTAATCAGGGCGATCACCGGATGCGGCGTGCGCGGCGCGAATTCCGTGCTGTGTGCATCCTTGAGTCCGGCCACGTGACGCGCGAACTCGATGACCGCCACCTGCAGGCCGAGACAGATGCCGAGGTAGGGAATGCGCTGTTCGCGTGCGTAACCCGCGGCCGCGATCTTGCCCTCGATGCCGCGCTCGCCGAACCCGCCCGGCACGAGTATCGCGTCCATGCCGTGCAGCAGTTGCGTGCCGCGCTTCGCCACTTCCTCGGAGTCAAGGTAGTGGATCTTGACTTCGGTGCGCGTGCGGATGCCCGCGTGCTTGAGCGCCTCGTTGAGCGACATGTAGGCGTCGGCGAGATTCACGTACTTGCCTACCATGGCCACATTGACGCTGGCCTCGGGATTGGCCCGGGCTTCCACCACCCGGCGCCACTCGCTCAGGTTGGCGGCGCGCGCGTTCACGCGCAGCATGTCCACCACGATGTCATCGAGACCCTGCTCGTGCAGGATCAGCGGAATCCGGTAGATGTCGTCGGCATCGGGCGCCGAGATCACCGCGCGCTCCTCGACATTGGTAAACAACGCGATCTTGCGCCGCGCTTCCTCGGGCAGCGGCTTCGCGGCGCGGCACAGGAGGATGTCGGGCTGGATGCCGATGGAGCGCAGCTCCTTGACCGAGTGCTGGGTGGGCTTGGTCTTGGTCTCGCCGGAGGTGGGAATGTACGGCACCAGCGTCAGGTGCATGTACACACACTTGCCGCGTCCCATCTCGATACCCATCTGGCGGATGGCCTCGAGAAACGGCAAGGATTCGATGTCGCCCACGGTGCCACCGATTTCCACCATGCAGATATCGGCGTTGTCCGCGCCCTCGCGCACACAGCGCTTGATTTCGTCGGTGATGTGCGGGATCACCTGCACCGTGCCGCCAAGGTAATCGCCGTGGCGCTCGCGGCGGATCACGTTCTCATAGATGCGGCCGGTGGTGAAATTGTTGCTGCGCCCCATGCGTGCACGCACGAAGCGTTCGTAATGGCCGAGATCGAGATCGGTTTCGGCGCCGTCCTCGGTGACGAACACCTCGCCGTGCTGGAACGGGCTCATGGTGCCGGGATCCACGTTGATGTAGGGATCCAGCTTGACCATGGTGACTTTGAGGCCGCGCGCTTCGAGCAGCGCGCCCAGCGAGGCGGAGGCGATACCCTTTCCCAGGGAAGAAACTACGCCGCCGGTGACGAATACAAAATGAGCCATCGACACTCCCGACGCGGTGCCGGAACGGCTCCGCGAATCGGGATGACAGCGTAACAGAATCGGCCGCCTGAATGAAGCTGCACGGCGCACGAATCCGATGGTTGCGGCTGGTTATTTTTGCAACGGTGGATGCGCGCGCCACTGAACGCGCAATCCGGGCTCGGTTTTAGCGGCGGCAAACGGCGCGCACACGAACAGGCCGCCCACGGCCGCCAGTTCATCGCCCGCATAAATCAGCGGCAGACGCTCGCGCATCCAGGGTAATACCGCGAAATCCTGCAGCCATTTCTTCAATGGCCGGCGATGCGCCCGCCCGGCCGGCCGGCAAATCTCACCGCCGCTCCGAAACCGGATGCAGAAGCCTCCCGCGGGGCACAAAGCCGCCCGCAACCCCTCGCCGTCCACCGCTTGCAGAGACAGGCATCCCAGCCCCGCCCCCAGGTCCTGCTCAATTCCCGGACGCAGCCGCAGTTCCCCTGCCGGGGCCTCCGGCAACGGTGCCATGGCATACAGACGCCCGCGGTAACGGCGCAATTCCGCGCCCTGCCAATCAACACGCGGATTGCGATCCGCGCCGGCCGCCAGCACTTCGGCAAACACCTGCTCGAGTTTGTGCGCCGGTGGTACCGGCAACTCCAGCTTGGCGAACCAGAAACGCAGCAGATTCTTGCTGCGCGGCACACCCAGCTTGCGCAGCACCGCCACCTCCAGCGACCGGCCCTCGCGGTCGGCAGCCAGTTCCCAGTCCTCGGCCGCCAGCGCCGCGAACAGTTCCACGGCCTCGCCGCAATGACGTGCACTGCGGCTCACGGTCTCGGCTGCCGCGGGCCAGCGTGCTTTCAGCCGCGGCAGGATTTCATGGCGCAGGTAATTGCGGCCAAAGCGCGTATCGGCATTGCTGGGATCCTCCAGCCAGTCGAAGCGCTGCAGCATCGCCCAGGCGCGCAATTCCTCACGCGTGAATGCGAGCAGCGGCCGCGCCAGCTTTCCCGCGCCGCACTTGGCGCGGGCACGCATGGCGGCCAGGCCGCGCAGTCCGGCACCGCGCAGCGCCTGCAGCAGGAAGGTCTCGAGCTGATCGTCCTGATGATGTGCGAGTAGCAGCAGGTCGCCGGCGCGCAGCAATTTGCGGTAAGCCGCGTAACGTTGCGCACGCGCCACGGCTTCGAGGCTTTCGCCCTTGGCCGGGGCCACGCTGACATCCCGGCACTCAAGCGATACGTTCAGCGTCGTGCACACGCGCTCACAGTGCGCCTGCCAGGCAGGCGACTGCGGCTGCATATGATGATTCACATGCACGGCGCGCAACTCGCCGCCCAGTGCCGCGCGCCGTTGCGCCAGCGCATGCAGCAGCACGCTGGAATCCAGCCCACCGCTGTAGGCCACCCAATAGCGTTGCGCGACCGGAAGGCCGCGC
>JBOIAZ010000117.1:0-3606 GCA_050739175.1 Gammaproteobacteria bacterium | reverse complement strand
TCGCCGGGCCGTTCTCCGCCATATACGTCCGGGCTGGGCGAGCCCGTGGGCACGAATACCAGATGGCGCGCGGGATCAACTGAAAGCGGCGGCCAGGCGTTGGCCGCGCCGGTGATTTTTGCCGCCTCGGGCGTCCATTCCTTGTAGACCGGATTGGATGGGTCGCGCGGAATCGGATCCCAGCCCCATAGGTAGTGGCCGGTACGCGCGTCATAGGCGCGCACCGTGCCGCGCTCCAGCGCCACACCGCGGTTGTCGCCGACGGATGAACCGAAAATGAGCTTGCCGTCCAGGATCACCGGCGGTGAAGTCACGAGATAGTTGCGATAGCGGCTGCCGGCTTCGTAGGTGGACGCAATGCCCGGCAGGAGATCGAGCACGCCGTGGTCCGCAAAATCCGCACAGAGTTTCCCGGTGTTGGCGTCCAGCGCTACGATGCGGCTGTCGAGCGTGGGCGCGAAGATGCGCGCATGGCAGGGAGCGGCGGCGGGAGTTTGATCATCCACCCACAAAGTCACGCCGCGCGAAGCCGCGTCGGAATACCACAGCTTCTTCACGTTTGAGTCGTAACGCCAACGGAGTTTTCCGGTGGTCGCGTTGACTGCGACTACATTGGTTTCGCTCGTGGTGAGGTACAGCGTGCCGTCGTAGAGAATGGGCGTGGCCTCGAACGTCATGTGGGATTTCCACTCATCGCCCGGAAATCCCGCGCCGTGATCTCCGGTGTGGAACACCCAGGCTACCTTGAGACCCTTGACGTTTTGCGGCGTGATCTGAGCCGCGGGCGAATAACGGGTGCCGCCGGGGTTGCCGCCGTAATATGCCCAGCCGGTGTCCGGAGCGGACGCCACCGGTTGTCCGCCACCACAACCCGCGACCATCAACACTAGCGTCATCCAGCCATATCGAAAAAGCGTACGCATAAGCCACCTCCTGCTTGGGTAGCATGAAAATAGCCAGGCAGAGCGAAGCTCACAACGGCTATCGTGGCCAGTGGCAGCATTTTGGGCCAAACGGCGCCGCTGCTCGGTCGAATGACTGCTCAGGAATTGAAAAGCTGCGACAGGCGGCCGCGGTAGCGGCGGCTGAAATTCACGCAACTGCCATCCTTGAGCAGGATACGGTAATCGCCGCTGTCCCAAGGCTGGATTTCGCGGATGCAGTCCAGGTTGACGATGTGGCCGCGGTGCACGCGCGCGAAGCGCTTGGGATCAAGGCGCTTTTCCAGCGAAGCCAGCGATTCACGCAGCGGATAGCTCGCGCCCCGGGAGTGAATGGTGACGTAGTTACCGTCGGACTCGATGCGGTCAATCTCGGCGGTATTCAGGATGAACTCGCGGTTGAGCTTCCGCACCACCAGCCGTTCAATACCACCGCTGGCTGCGGGCACCGGCGCCGGCACCAGACGGCTTTCCAGCCACAGGCGATACACGCGAAAAGCGTACAGCGCGGCCAGGATGAGTCCATAGGCCACGACGTCCTTGCGGTATTCGTAAATCCAGTTGGCAAACGGTGCGCCGAAATCGTAGGAACGGCCGGCCGCGGCATAGGCCAGCTTGCGCAACCACGTCATGCCGGTCACATGCACAATGGAAAATGGCACGGTCGCCAACAGATGTACGGGTAACGTCCACTTCCACGAGCGCGCGGTAATCAGCACGTGCTCGTTGCACCAGGCGATGACCGGAATCAGCAGCCAGATCAGCAGCGCGCTGGAGAGCTCCCAGACCACCGGCTCCCAGGGCGACAGAACAATGCCGTCCTTCTCCTTGTTGGCGAGCGTGGTGAAAACATTCATGATGGCAAATGCCGCCACCAGCGCGCAGAAAAAGGCAATTTCCCAGCCACGCACACGCCAGCGGATGGCCGACTCCGGCTGCCTGTTCGACTCCTCCGCCATATACCGCCCTCGAACCACTCGCTGCGGGCCGGCTATCTTATTCCTGCGCCAAGTCCTTTGGACAGCCGCGCCTGCCGGTTCGACCTGACCCATTGGGTATTTTGTGCTAGCTTGCGGCTGAATTCAGGAGGATTCCCCATGCGCAAACATCTCATCAGTTCCATATTGGCCGGTACGCTGCTCGCACTGTTCGCAGTACCGGGATTCGCAGCTCTCAATCCGGGCGCCACGGCGCCGGATTTCACCGCCATTGCCAGCCTGGCGGGAAAGGATTTCACGTTTTCCCTCCAGCAGGCACTCGCCAAGGGGCCGGTGGTCGTGTACTTCTATCCCGCAGCCTTTACCAAGGGTTGTGACCTCGAGGCGCACACCTTTTCGACCCACAAGGACCAGTTCACCGCCGCGGGCGCCTCCATCATCGGCGTCTCGGCGGATTCCGTTCAACGGCTCAATGCGTTTTCATCCGATCCGCAATACTGCGCCGGCAAATTTCCGGTGGCTTCGGATCCCGACGGCAGGATTGCGGCCGATTACGGCCTGAAGATGATTCCGCCCCAGAAGGGCGTCGTGGACGTGCGTGGCGATACCGTGACCCACGGCTTCTTCCCGCGCACGACCTTCGTCATTGACCGCGAGGGTAAAATTGTCGCGACGCTGTCGTCCAGCGAAGATCATCTGACGCCCGACGCACACGTGACGCGCTCGCTGGCGATCGTGGAGCACATGCACGCCGCCAAGGGACGCTGAGCGGCCGGTCTCCGGCGTGACCGCTGCGGCCTGAACTGACAGTCGGTTGACGAGCCGGCCGCACATGCGTGCGGCCGGCTCGTCCCTCAGTATTTCAACGGCTCAAGGCCCGCGTTCTGCAACGCCGCGCTGGCTTGCGGCACATCCGTCAGCTGCAGCTGGCGCCATTGCTGCATCACCGGCGTGAGCAGCTTCTGCTGCTTCGTAAATCCCGTGCGCATGTCCGGCGTGGGCGCAGCATCCGCACTTTCCACAGCCCGGGCCAGGGTGGCAAACGCGTCATCCAGATACGCCAGATTATTGAGGTTTGCGGGCGGCACGCCCACGGAATTGTCCGGGTTGGCGGGCGCGATGCCGCCGATGGCATCCAGCTTGGCTGTCAGCGCCGCCACCTGAGCGGCAAGCTTGCCGCTGACTTTGCCCTTCAGCGCCGCGAGTTGCGCAAGCAGCGAACCCACGGCGTGGGTGGCTTCCGCCACCTGCACGCGCGTGGTTTCAACCCGCTGTGCGAATGCGAACTGCTGCCTGAGTTCATGGGTGGTAACTTTCACCCGCGGATCTTCCCTGACGGTGAGCGGCTGGCTGTAGGTCTTGCCATTCACGCTGAGCTTCAGGGTGTAGGTTCCGGGCACCGCCCACAGTCCACCGGCGCCGAAGCCGAAGGGATTTTTCAGCGCCGGCGGCTGAGCGTAGCGCAAATCCCAGACAAAGCGGTGCACGCCGGCACTCGCCAGGAGCAGCGTGGGCTGCGGGATAAACTCCGGCGTGGTCTCGATCTTGGAGAGATCAATCTTCGGCAGCGACGTGGCGCTGGTGAAATGCTGCACCCGATTGCCGAGGGCATCATAGATGTCCAGCGTTACCGGTGCGGCGTTGTCGTTCTTCAAATAATAATCAATGTAAGCGCCGAGCGGCGGATTGGGCGCGTGCGGCTCATCACTGGGCAGCGGCGTGCCCAC
>JBOIAZ010000116.1:0-4784 GCA_050739175.1 Gammaproteobacteria bacterium | reverse complement strand
G
Source organism: Gammaproteobacteria bacterium (assembly GCA_050739175.1). Taxonomy (GTDB): domain Bacteria; phylum Pseudomonadota; class Gammaproteobacteria; order Natronospirales; family REEB76; genus REEB76. The sequence continues at coordinate 4,783 of JBOIAZ010000116.1, read as the reverse complement.
GCATGATGTTCAGCACCGTGCCGCCGGAGTCGATGGCGGGCGAAACGCCCACGGTGTAATCGGTGGCGCTGGCGCTGCAATCCGCGCCCGGCACGAGTGGCGTGGCGCCCTTGGCGGGATCAATGGCCTTGTTCTGCGGATTGGCGGTGACCTTGAGGACGAATACGTCGCTGGCGTTCAGCGTAGTGGAATCTATGGAGGCGGTAAAATACGCGTTGATTGCCGACTGGGTGCCGTAACCGTCCAGATGATTCATGCTGGCCAGCGCGGCATTCGCAGGTGCGGCGGCGGCCGATGTCGAGGCAAACGGGATGTTCAGCGTACCGGTGGTGCTGCCGTTGAAATACAGGTCATTGGGGAACGGGCCGATGCCGGCAAGCGGCGTGTAGCGCGCCTGAAAGGCGGTGGACACCGTGGCGTTGGTGGAGTTGTTGCCCTGTACGCAGGCAGTAAGCGCCACGACCATCGCGGAAAAAATGAGCAGCGCACGCTTGTCCATTTGCGATTCCTCCAAGGGTGGAGATTTAGAGTACGCTGAGACCCGGCTGCGGCGCAAGCATTCCCGGCGTCCGCGCGCACCGCTGCCAACCTACTGAGTACGCGGATTTTTGCATGTTCAATCCCGGGCGCGGCTACCGCAACCAGTTCCGCATCATCGGCGGGCAATGGCGCCGGCGGCGGCTTGGGTTTCCGGGCCTGCCCGGAATCCGGCCGTCACCCGACCGGGTGCGTGAGACGCTGTTTAACTGGTTGCGCGACGTATTGCCGGGGGCGCACTGCCTGGACCTGTTTGCCGGCAGCGGCGCCTTGGGGCTCGAAGCGCGGTCGCGCGGAGCCGCCTCGGTATTGTTCGTTGACCGGGAGCCGCGGGTGATTGAAACTCTGCGCACCCATCTTGCTGTGCTGCACGCCACCGGTTGCGAAGTGTTGCGATGCGACGCGCTCGCGTTTCTGCGCGAACCGGCCCGGACCTTTGACCTTGTGTTTCTCGACCCGCCGTTCGACTCGCCGCTGCTCGCGTCCGCGGCCGCGGCGCTGGAGCAGGACGGTTGGCTCGCTGAGCGCGCGCATGTGTATATGGAGTACCCGCTTGGCGCCCGCCCTGAGCTGCCGGCCGGCTGGGAGTTCGTCCGCGAGAGTCGCGCCGGCCGAGTCGGCTTTGGCCTCGCGCGGCGCGGCAGCACGCTGCTTGCGGCCGGCTGAAAAGCCCGTTATACAGGCGCGAATAAAGGAGCTTCCCCATGGCCGCCAGCATTCTCTATCCCGGCACCTTCGATCCCGTCACCAACGGTCATGCCGACCTGGTGCGGCGCGCCGCGCGGCTCTTCGACCGCGTGGTGGTGGCGATTGCGGCCAATCCGGGCAAGACGCCCGCGTTTTCGCTGCAACGGCGCATCCGCATGGTGCGCGCCGCGCTCGAAGGCATCGCCAACGTCGAAGTGTTGGGGTTCGCGGAGCTGACCGTGGAGTTCGCACGCAAGCACGGAGTGCGCGCCATCCTGCGCGGACTGCGTGCAGTCTCGGATTTCGAATTCGAATTCCAGCTCGCGGCCATGAACCGGCATCTGGGGCCGGATGTGGAAACCATCTTCATGACGCCGTCGGAGGAATTCACCTTCATCTCGTCGAGCTTGGTGCGCGAAATCGCCGCGCTGGGCGGCGACGTGGCGCCGTTCGTGCATCCGGCAGTCATGACCGAACTGAAAAAATTGAAGAAGAAGCGCTAGACTGCGCTCTCCACCCGCCTGACGGAAGCCGCATGTCGCTCACCATCACCGACGCCTGCATCAACTGCGACGTGTGCGAGCCGGAATGCCCGAACCACGCCATCAGTCAGGGCGAGGAAATCTACGCAATCGATCCGGCGCGCTGTACCGAATGTGTAGGTCATTTCGACACGCCGCAGTGTCAGCAGGTGTGCCCGGTGGAATGCTGTCTGCCCGACCCGGAGCATGCCGAGAGCCGCGAGGAATTGCTGGCAAAATACCGGCGTCTTGCCGGCAAATCCCTTGCATAGGAATGCGGCATTAACCGCATTCCTGGTATGGTTGCCCGGCAAGCTTGGTCGTGCGGCAGATGCTCCGGCCAGCTGTCGGTACGCAAGCGCGTCCTTGCACACCGTCGCCTGCAGGTTGTCCCGACCCTGATGCCGGGTTAACCTGTCGCCCTCCGCATCCGGAATCCTGCCCATGAAACTCCGCGTTATCGGTTTGCTGTTGCTGTTGTTTCCGCTGCTGGCTTGGGCGACGCCGCTCAAGCCGGGCCACGTTGCGGTAGCCAGTGCCCAGCCCTATGCAACCCAGGCCGGCATGCAGGTGATGGCCGAAGGCGGCAACGCCTTCGATGCGGCGGTGGCCGTAAGCGCGGCGCTTTCTGTGGTCGAGCCCTACAGTTCCGGGATCGGCGGCGGCGGTTTTTGGCTGCTGCACGATGCCGCCACCGGCAAGGACATCGTCGTGGATGGCCGCGAGTACGCGCCCGCGGCAGCCACCACCGCCATGTATCAGGACAAAAACGGCAATGTGATTCCAGGCGCTTCGCTCAACGGCCCATTGTCCGCGGCGATCCCCGGCGAGGTGGCGGCGCTCGCTTATATCAACCAGCACTACGGCAAGCTGTCGTTCGCGCAGGATCTGGCGCCCGCCATCAAGCTGGCGCGCGACGGTTTTCCGCTGGACCGCATGTTTCACGAAATGTTGGCAAGCCGCGAGGACAAGTTGAAGCAGTGGCCGGCGGCCTGGAAGGTGTTTTATCCCAACGGCGAGGTGCCGCCGGAAGGCTATGTATTGAAACAGCCGGAGCTCGCCAGCACCCTGGAGTTGATTGCCAAGCACGGCGCGGCAGCCTTCTACACCGGCGCACTTGCCAGCAAAATGGTGGGCGCGGTGCGCGCCGCGGGCGGCATCTGGTCGCTGGAAGACTTGCGCGATTACCGCATCAAACTGCGCGCGCCACTGGCCGGCGATTATCGCGGCATGAAAATCATTACCGTGCCGCCACCCTCGTCGGGTGGCATCGTGATGCTCGAAGCCCTCAACATCTTGTCCGGCTACGATCTGGCGCGTGACAGCGAGCTGATGCGCAAACACCTGATCATCGAAGCCATGCGCTTCGCCTTCCGCGACCGCGCCGAATATCTGGGCGATCCGGATTTTGTGCACATGCCGATTGCGCGACTGTTGAGTCCGTATTACGCGGCCGGTTTGCGCGCTGCGATCCTGCCCGACAAAGCCACGCTCAGCAGCGACTTGGCGCCGGTCACGGCGGTTGCACCGGAAAGCCAACACACCACCAGCATCGCGGTGATGGACAAAGACGGCAACCTGGTGGGCGGGACTTTCACGGTGAATTTCCGTTTTGGCTCGGGATTCATGCCGCCCGGCACCGGCGTGATCCTCAACGACGAGATGGATGATTTCGTGTCCAAGCCGGGGGTACCCAATGGCTTTGGCCTGGTAGGCAATTCCGCCAATGAAATCGCGCCGCACAAGCGCCCGCTGTCGAGCATGATGCCGACTTTCCTGTACACCCAGCGCGGGCTCGCAATACTCGGTACGCCCGGCGGCAGCCGCATCATCACCATGGTGATGCTGGGCACGCTCGATTACTTCAACGGCGGCGACGCCCGGAGCATCGTGAGCCTCCCGCGCTACCACATGCAGTACCTGCCGGATGTGGTGTTCTACGAGCCCGGCGCGTTTACCGGGGATGAAATCACAGGCCTCGGGAACATGGGCTACACGCTCAAGGAGACGCGACCCTACGGCAACATGCAGTCCATCACCTGGGATTACCGCAGCGGCAAAGTGAGCGCCGCCGCCGATCCGCGCGACATCGGCACGGCAGAAGTGAAATAAGGGGTGGGCTTCCCTTCATTGTCCTCTCTCCCCTAAAGGGGGAGAGAGAAGAGAGAGGGAGTTTAAGTTTTTGGATATGAATCCGGCCTACACACTCATTCAAAATGCTCCGCTCGACCAGCGCAACACTTTCCGTGTGCCGGCGCGCGCTGCATGGCTTGCGGAGGTACGCAATCCGGTTGTGCTGGCGGAATTGCTGGCAAAGCCCGAAGTGAACGGCCGCCCCATGCTGGTGTTGGGCGAAGGCAGCAACGTGCTGTTCACGCGCGATTTCGACGGCTTGGTGCTTGCCATGATGAATCGCGGTATCGAAGTGCTGGAAGACGGGGGCGGGGCGGTGCGCGTGCGCGCCGCGGCAGGCGAGGATTGGCACGGCCTGGTGCGCTGGTCGCTGACGCAGAGTTTATGCGGTTTGGAGAACCTCTCGCTGATTCCCGGCGCCGTGGGCGCGGCGCCCATCCAGAACATCGGCGCCTACGGCGCGGAACTCGCGGATACCCTGGAGATCGTCGAGGCCTATGACCGCAAGACGGGAAAAGTCACGCGGTTGAATCGTGAGCAATGCGGGTTCAGTTACCGGCAGAGCAAGTTCAAACAGGAGCCGGAACGCTGGATCATCACCGCCGTAGAACTGTACCTGCGACGCAACGCGCCACTCAAGCTGGATTACGCCGGCGTGCGCGAGGAACTCGCGATCATGGGCGTGAATGCGCCGACGGCAGCGGATGTTTCGGAAGCCGTCTGCCGGTTGCGGCGGCGCAAGCTGCCTGATCCGGCGGTTATCGGCAATGCCGGCAGTTTCTTCAAGAATCCGGTGGTTTCGTCTGAACAGGCGGCACAATTGCAAGGCGAACACACGGGACTGCCGGCATTCAATGTGCCCGACGGCAAAAAACTCAGTGCCGCCTGGCTCATCGAGTACTGCG
>JBOIAZ010000115.1:0-2964 GCA_050739175.1 Gammaproteobacteria bacterium | reverse complement strand
CGTTGCGCAGGATTACGCCCGGCGTGTGCGTGCCGTAAAAGCCCTGACCGATGAAGGACTTGAATACCCGGTTTTGGGCGGCCAGCGCGCGCAGCGCCACGAGTGCCTCGCGCTCGGATTTCGGCTCGCTGAACGGGCCAAGCGGTAAACCATCATGGCGTCGGATATTGGCCGGCACCGCGGCGTTCACCAGTGCGGTACGCGTGGCGAAGCCCAATTCCTTGAGCATCGCCTGCTGTTCAGCCTCGTCCGGACCTATGTGCCGGCCGATGAATTCACCGTGCTGTTCCAGGTCCTCCAGCGTCGCACTGTCGTTCATGGGCAATCCGGTTACCGCGTTCATTACGATTCAAATCTCACGATACTGCAAATTTTTGTGAGCAAAATGACTGTCCAATGAAAATCCTCCGCCTTATGCGCACCCCCCTTGGCAAGGGTGGCGAGGCGCGAAACGCCGAGCGCGCAGCCATGGGCGCATTGTGAAGCAATGCGCGGGTTGCCATGGATGGCAACCCCGGACATGAATACGAGGCATGGATTGCGCAGTATTCATGCTGCCCCGGACTTTCGCACCCAGCGGGGTGAGCGGCAATGCCGCGAACGCCCATACAGGATGTATGGGCCGGACTTTTGGCGAAGCAGGACTGCGCAGCCAACAAGCGAAGTGCGAAACAGGGGGATTTCAGCCGCGCTTCGAACCTCGTCTGCAAATTTCCCGTCACAACTCTTACCAGTCCGGCATTACTGCGCTGCGTCGGCCAAAACCTTCTCGTACGCCTGCGCGTCCAGCAGCTTGTTCAGGTCGCCGGGATTGGCCGGCTTGAGCCGCAGGATCCAGTTGGCGAACGCGTCCTGGTTGATGGACTCGGGTTTGTCGGCCAGCTTGGCGTTGCCCTCCAGCACTTCACCCGCCACCGGGCTGTAGATGTCGGAGGCGGCCTTGACCGATTCCACCACTGCACAGGCTTCACCCGCGGCGAGCTTGCGGCCTTTCTGCGGCACTTCCACGAACACAATGTCACCCAGCGCTTCCTGGGCGTGGTCGGTGATGCCGATGGTCAGGCTGCCGTCGCTGCCGGTTTTAACCCATTCGTGACTCTTGGTGTATTTGAGGTCGGCCGGGATCTTGCTCATTTCACTCTCCTGAATTCGTCGGTTTGCGGGAGCGCCGGTCCCCGTCGCGATTCCAAAATCATCGCGGCTGAAGCCGCTCCTACAAATTCACGTCGGCTTGTGGAAGCGCCGGTCTCCGTCGCGATTCCAAAATCATCGCGGCTGAAGCCGCTCCTACAAATTCACGTCGGCTTGTGGAAGCGCCGGTCTCCGTCGCGATTCTAAAATCATCGCGGCTGAAGCCGCTCCTGCAAATTCACCAATATTTTTCCGTTGCGCACAAATGGCGGCTTCACCACGCGCACGTCGCAGAGCTTGCCGCGGATGTCCACCTGCAAGCGGTCGCCGGCCGCGACCGGCACGCGCGCCAGCGCGATGGAGCGCTCCAGCGTAGGCGAAAACGTACCGCTGGTGATTTCGCCTGCGCCCGCGCCGTCGCAGATCACTTTCTGGTGAGCACGCAGAATGCCCTTGTCTTCCAGCAACAGGCCGATCAGTTTACGCTTCGGACCAGCGTCGCGTTGCGCTTCGAGCGCCGCCCGGCCGGTGAAATCCCGATCTGAGGGATTCCAGGCCACGGTCCAGCCGAGGCCGGATTCGAGCGGCGTCACCTGTTCGTCCATGTCCTGGCCGTAAAGATTCATCGCGGCTTCGAGCCGCAACGTGTCGCGCGCGCCAAGTCCGCAAGGCTTCACGCCCTGCGCCACCAGCGCCTGCCAGGATTGCGCCGCCGTCTGCGCGGGCACCATGACTTCAAAGCCGTCCTCACCCGTGTATCCGGTGCGCGCCACGAAAAATCCTTCGCCGGTCGTCGCGCTGAACGGTTTGAGCTCAAGTGCGCGCTCGCGCAGGCCGGCGGGCAGCACGCGCGCAGCCTTGTCACGCGCGCTCGGTCCCTGCACGGCGATCATGGCGTAGTCGCGTTCCGTGAGCTTCACGCCGAAGGGCCGCGCCTGCTGCGTGATCCAGGCCAAGTCCTTGTCGTGGGTGGCGGCGTTCACCACCATGCGGAACCAGTCCGCGCGCAGGAAATAGGTAATCAGGTCGTCAATCACGCCGCCCTGCGTATTCAGCATGCAGCTGTAGAGCGCCTTGCCGGGTTCGTGCAACTTGTCGATGTCGTTGGCCAGAAGCTTGCGCAGGAATTCGCGCGTGCGCGCCCCTTCGAGGTCCAGCACCGTCATGTGTGACACGTCGAACATGCCCGCGTCGCGGCGCACGGCGTGGTGCTCCTCGATTTGCGAGCCGTAATTCACCGGCATGTCCCAGCCGCCGAAGTCCACCAGCCGCGCGCCGGCGGCCACATGCACGTTATACAAAGGAGTGTGCTTGCCCACGTCGGACCTTTGAAACTGGCTGAAAATCAAAGGGCGGCAGGGAAACCCCACCGCCCGAATGGCCTTTCCGAGATGCTGAAATGATACCGGAAAGCCGCCGGCCGTTCCACGCGCATGCGGCTATCTGCCCGCTTCCGATCACTCAGGTGTGTGCCGGCTCTGGTTTTCCCGCCGCCGTGTCCTGAATCCATTTGTCCACGATCTCCTGCAGCACGGTCAACGGTACGTTGCCGTGCTCCAGCACCGCGGCATGGAAAGCCTTGATGTCGAACTTCGGACCCAGCGTTTGCTCCGCCTGCGCACGCAGCTTCTGGATTTCAATCTCGCCGATCATGTAGGACAGCGCCTGACCCGGCCAGGCGATATAGCGGTCCACCTCGGTGTTGATGTTCTGGGTGGTGAGCGCGGTGTTGTCCTCAAAGTACTTGACCGCCTGCGCGCGCGTCCAGCCTTCGGAATGGATGCCGGTGTCCACCACCAGGCGCACCGCGCGCCACATCTGGTAATCCAGATA
>JBOIAZ010000114.1:0-3381 GCA_050739175.1 Gammaproteobacteria bacterium | reverse complement strand
GTGCGCAAGGTGCTGGTGTGCCTGGAACTCAAAGGGTTGAAGTACGAGATTGATCCCATCGCGCCATTCGTGGGCAACGAGGAATTCGCGCGGCTCAGTCCACTGAAACGCGTGCCGGTGCTGATAGACGGGGATCTGGTACTCAACGATTCTTCGGTGATCTGCCAGTATCTCGAAGACAAGCATCCGACACCGGCACTGTATCCGCAGGATATTGGCGTGCGCGCCAAGGCGCGCTGGCTCGAGGAATACGCCGACACCCGCCTGGCTGACGGATTGATCTGGCGGCTTTTTTACGAACTTTCGATACGCAAGCGCACCACCGGCGAGCCACCCGACCAGGCCGTGGTAGACCGCGCACGCGAAGTAGAGATTCCCGCGGCCCTCGATTACCTCGAGAGCCAGCTGCCCGCGCAGGGTTTCATCTTCGGCAGCGTTTCCATTGCCGACATCAGCATCGCCTGCTATTTCCGCACCGCGGCGTTCGTGCGTTATGCGATTGACGCGGCGCGCTGGCCACGGACTGCTGCGTTCGTGGCCCGCATGCAAATGCTGCCGGTGTTTCAAAAACTGGCGCGCTACGAGGACTGCACACTGCGGGTGCCATTGAAGGAACAACGTGCAGCGCTGGCAGCCGCGGGGGCTCCACTGACGCGCGAAACTTTCGGCACCGCTGCGGTGCGACCGGTTGTGCCACGCACGACGTAGGTGGGCATGCAGAGTGGGACACCCACAGTGAACCCCAATCTGCTCGCTGGTTTATGCCTCACAGCAGTAAAACCGGTATCCAGACTGTTGAAGATGCTGGAATCCGGCTCTCCGCCTTCACGAGCACAGGTTCCGCCGGAATGACGAAACCAAAGCTCGCATGAAAATCGGTTCTCGCCCACCGCGACTGCAGAGATTCAGTCGCGTCCCAGCCGTGCGATCCACCGGTACAGCATGACAATCGTCGCCACGAACACGATGCCGCCGATCACGAGTGAGGCATCGGCGAAGTGGGGGCCGACGATTGCAATGGGCGTGGCGTTGCCGGAAAACGCCACCATGGCGGCGAAGATCACACCCAGCAGGCTTTCGCCCACGATCAGTCCCGACGCGAGCAGCGTACCGAGTTGCTTGGTGGCTTCGGGCTTGGGCGCGTGCTCGGCGCGATGATTGAACCAGGCGCCGACCAGCGCACCGACCACCACCATAAGCGTCGTGGACGTCGGCAAGTAAATCCCCAGACCCACGGCGAGCGGCGGCAGGCTCACCCGCTTCACGGTGCGCTTGAGACCTTCGTCGAGCAGGATGCAGGCGACGCCGATGGCGCCACCGATGCCGATCAGCGACCAGTCAATGTTGTTGGTGATCACGCCTTGCGCCAACGCTGAAATCAGGCCGGCTTGCGGTGCGGGCAGCGCGTGTGCCGGGTTGACGCCGGGAGCACCCAGGAAACCGTAAGCTTTGCTCAGCAGGTCGAGGACCGGCGGAATGATGAGGGCGCCCGCGATCACGCCGATGACCAGCGCCCACTGCTGTTTGGACGGCGTGGCGTTCACCAGTTGGCCGGTCTTGAGATCCTGCAGGTTGTTGTTGGCGATGGAGGCCACGGCAAAGATCACCGAAGTGATGAACAGCGCGAACGCCACCAGCGCCTTGCCGGCTTCCGGTGGCAGATGAGATTTCACACCGAGCACCAGGAGCAGCGCCGCGATCACCACCACCAGGATGCCGACGCCGGAGAGTGGGCTGTTGGAGGAGCCGATCAACCCCGCCATGTAGCCGCACACGGCCGAGACCAGAAAACTCAGGATCACGACGAAGATCACGCCGCCGACGGTCAACAGGATGGCATACGAACCCAGCCCGCTGATGACGCTGAAATGCCACAGCAGATACGCGACCGGAATCAGGCAAACAAGCGACACCAGGCCGACCATGCCGATGGGGATGTCATGTTCGACGCGCGGCAAGGTGTCACCCTTGCCGGCCTTGCGCACGCGCGCCGCCGCCATGGCGCCGCGCAGTCCGCCGATCACCGGTTTGACCAGCGTGGCGAGCGTCCAGATCGCGGCCACGCCGATGGTGCCGGCGCCGACGAAGCGCACGTAGTGATCCCAGGCCCCCTGTGCCGCATCCGATGCCGAGCCGGCCATGTGATGCAAGAGCGTGTAATGCGGCACGCCCCAGCCCCAGCCGATGATGGCGCCCACCAGCATGGCGACACCCACCCACAATCCCACGAGATGACCGATGGCGAACAGCGCAAACGACAACGCGAAGTCGAAACCGGTAGCCGCGCCTCGGCGGCCAACATGGAAGTAAGCCAACACATCGCTCGCGAAAATCCGGGTTTGCACGATCACGTAGAACACCGCGGACACGATGCCGCCCATGACCACGGCTCTGAACCCCTTGCCTCCGGACTCGACGGATTCGGCGGCGGCTTGCGAACGACTCGAGCCGACCTTAAGCACCTCGGCACAGGCCACGCCTTCGGGATACGGCAGATCGGAATTAGTCACCAGTGCGCGGCGCAGCGGGATGGTGTACATCACGCCCAGGATGCCGCCGGTGGCACACACGCCGAAAGACATCCAGAACGGGAAACCCTCCCACCAGCCGACGATGATCAGGCCCGGCAACACGAAGATGATCGAAGACAGCGTGCCCGCGGCCGATGCCACGGTCTGCACGATGTTATTTTCCTGCATGGTGGAGGTCTTGAACCCGCGCAGGATGGCCATGGAAATCACGGCCGCGGGAATGGAAGTGGAAAACGTGAGCCCCGCCTTGAGGCCGAAATAAACATTCGCCGCCGTGAACACCACCGTGATGATGACGCCGATCAGCAGACCGCGCAGCGTGAATTCCCCGAGTCCCTTCACGTCATTGAACGCTGAAACCTGCATAGGCGTTGCTCCCGATTGTTGTGACGTTCGGCCACGGCGGACGCACCGCAGACCCCATGGGCGTCTTCCAGGTCGCGCGCACAATAACCCATCCCTGCGTGCCTGTCTCGCTCCGGCCGGCCTCGAAATCATACGGACCGACGCCGTGCAAAAATTTGCGATAATGCCGCCCTGACCCGCCGTTCCGGACCCCCATGAGCGCACCACTTTGGACCCCCAGCGCCGAGGTCGTCGCACACGCCAACATGCGGCGCTTCTTGGATCACGTGCAGCACCAATGCGAACCGGACGTGAAGAACTACGCGGGCCTGTACCGATGGTCCATCGAGCATCCCGAGCGTTTCTGGCCGCAGGTCTGGGCGTTCTGCGGCATCAAGGCGTCGAGAACCTGGGACAGGGTGCTGAGCGACGGCCAGCGCATGCCGGGTGCCAAATGGTTCGAAGGCGCGCGTCTCAATTTTGCCGAGAATCTGCTGCGCTACCG
>JBOIAZ010000113.1:0-8027 GCA_050739175.1 Gammaproteobacteria bacterium | reverse complement strand
GGGCACCGGGCTGTTCGACTTCGGCGACGTGGACGGCGTGGGCATGGCCGTGCGCCTGCAACACGATCTCGGCATCGCCTGGCATGACGGACTCCTATATATAGCCGACACCTACAACAGCAAGATCAAAGTGCTGGATCCCAAGACGCGGCGCGTCACCACGCTCGCGGGCGGCGACGGCCAGTTCGAGGAGCCGGGCGGCTTGAGCGTCGCGGGCGACACGCTGTATGTCGCCGACACCGACCACAATCGCATCGCGCTCGTGAACCTCAAGACCGGTCAGGCGAGCGCGCTCAAGCTCAGCGATCCGCAGCATCTGCTGGGTAATTTCTAGGGAACCTTTGATTTATTCGTCGTACCCGTCCCCGCCTGCGCGAGGACAGGCTCCAGCGGTTACCCAGGTTCTGGATAATTCTGGATTCCCGCTTGCACGGGAATGACGGAAATGGAGTTGATAAGAGCTTCCCTGGGATACTTCTGCAAAAGTCCATCCTGGCCTTTGGCAGAATCAGTGAGTCCGGTACACGTCCGGACTCGCCTGCGCCGAATCAAACACTTATGTGCTTGATGCGCGCGCGGTGCATCCCTGCACCGCGGAAGTTCTGCTTAATGCAGAACTTCCCCGGCTGCACGGCGGTCGCCGTGCAGCGGCCGGGGCTTTTGACTACACTGGCGTCATGGCCAGCGCGCGTCCCGTACCGCAAACCGCCGACCGCAAGCTCGCGTTGCGCGAAGTGCTCGGCTGGATCGAAGCCGAAGGCATGCTGTCCGCGGACCGCGTCAGTTTGCTGCGTGGCCTCGCGGAACGCGGCGTGTATGACGGTCAGCATCCGCTCTCGGTCATCGGCAAGCGCAGTTGGCCGGACGCGCGCGATCCCGACAGGGCGCTGAACGTCGAAACCCTGACGCAATGGCTGGCCGCGCGTGTCAAGCTCCCGTATTTCCGCATTGATCCCCTGAAGCTCGACGTGCGCCGCATCACCGGCGTGATTTCGCAGGGCTACGCCTCGCGCTTCAAGGTGCTGCCGGTGGAAGTCAGCAACGATGAGATCGTGGTGGCCACCGCCGAGCCTTATGAACGCGAGTGGGAGCGGGAAATCAGCCAGATCCAGCGCCGGAAAATCCGCCGGGTGCTGGCCAATCCGGATGAAATCAGCCGCTATCTCGTCGAGTTCTATTCGATTTCGCGCTCGGTGATCGGCGCCGAGGCCCAGAATCTCGTGGGCAGTGCGCCCGGCATCCAGAATTTCGAGCAGCTCATCGAGCTGAGCCGCGCGGGCAAGCTCGATGCCAATGACCAGCACGTGGTCAGCATCGTGGACTGGCTGTTGCAGTACGCCTTCGAGCAGCGCGCCAGCGACATCCACATCGAGCCACGCCGCGAAGTCGGACTGGTGCGTTTCCGCATTGACGGCGTGCTGCACCAGGTCTATCAGTTGCCGGCGGCGGTGCTCGCGCCGATTACCAGCCGCATCAAGATTCTGGCGCGCATGGACATATCGGAGAAGCGTCGCCCGCAGGACGGCCGCATCAAGACGCGTAATCCCAACGGCCAGGAAGTGGAACTGCGTATCTCCAGCATGCCGACGGCGTTCGGCGAGAAGCTGGTGATGCGCATCTTCGATCCCACAGTGCTGCTGCGCAGTTACCGGGAACTCGGCATTTCCGAGGCGGACGAGAAGTTCTGGCAGGTGATGATTGAAAGCCCGCATGGCATCATTCTGGTCACCGGCCCTACCGGTTCCGGCAAGACCACCACGCTGTACACCACGCTCAAGCAACTGGCGCAGCCGGACGTGAACGTGTGCACCGTGGAAGATCCCATCGAAATGGTGGACCCGGCGCTCAACCAGATGCAGGTGCAGCCCAATATCGAGTTGACCTTCGCGAGTGGCGTGCGCACGCTGCTGCGCCAGGATCCCGACATCATCATGATCGGCGAAATCCGCGATGCCGAGACCGCAGAGATGGCAGTGCAGGCCTCGCTTACCTGGCACCTGGTGCTGTCCACACTGCACACCAACGACGCTCCGTCCTCGGTAAGCCGCCTGCTGGACCTGGGCGTGCCGCCGTATCTGTTGCAGTCCACGCTGCTGGCGGTGATCGCCCAGCGTCTGGTGCGCGTGCTGTGCCCGAATTGCAAGCAGGCGGCCGAGCTGAGCGACGAGCAATGGGAAAACCTGGTGGCGCCGTGGAAGGCGCAGAATCCCAAGCACGTTTTCAAGGCGGCGGGTTGTCTCGAATGCCGCAATACCGGTTACAAGGGGCGCATCGGACTGTACGAGATGCTGGGATTCTCGCCCGCCATCAAGAAGCTGATTGCCGGCAATTTTGATATTGACGCGCTGCGCCAGGAAGCCGTGCGCGGCGGCATGAAACCCTTGCGCCTGCGCGGCGCACAGAAGGTGGCCGAAGGCGTGACCACGGTGGACGAAGTGCTGCGCGTGGTGCCGTCGCCCACGACTCATTATTGACCGGGGAGTCCCGACTTGCGATTTTGGCAAGTACGCAGCTCGGGCCGCTGTTTCACAACGACGAGGGGAACAACATGAAACGGGTTTTGTTCGGGGTTCTGTGGTGCATCGTGTTTTTCATCGTGCTCTACATCATTTACAGCATTGTTCTGGCGCTAATCATTACGCACGGGTCCGGTGCGCACCCGGCGAACTATCAGGAAGTCTTGCAGGCGGGTATGGCGTTTGCCCAGACGCATGCGCACTCGCTGGCGGTTTGGCGCCTGGTGGTCCTGATAATCGCGATCGTGCTGGCCGTGGCGGGCTCGATCAAGGGCGTGCTGCCGGGGACCAGGAAGAGACTTCCGGCTGCGGCGCCTGAATGACGCCCGACCAGTTGGTGGCCGCGCCGCGTGTCCGGTCACTGAATGCCTGGCACGCACTGTGGCTGGTGCTGGGCTACGTCGTCGCCCAGTTTCTGGGTTCGGTTCTCGCGGGTGCGGTCTGGGGCTTCGGCAAGGGCTTCGAAGTCGCACTGGAGGGCACGCGCAGCATCGCGGGTTTGAAGCCGGGTCTTGAGGTACTCGCCTGGTCGGTGGCGGCGGGCCTCGTGCTTGGAGCCGCATGGGCGGTGTACTTTGGTGGGCGCTACGCACGCAATGCCTTGCGCAGCCCGGAACCCGGGGGCGTCGCCTGGCGCCCCGCGGCTTTCCGCGGTTATGCAGTCGCAGCGCTGTGGGCGGTGCTGTTGATGCTGCTGGCCATTCTGCTGGAGCAGATGTACCCGCCGGACTTCACGCGGCTCACCGGACCCGCGGAACAATTGGCGCGCTCGAGTGGATTACCGTACGCCGTGTTTCTGGTCTGCGTGGTGTTCATTGCGCCGCCGGTCGAGGAATACATATTCCGCGGTGTCGCGTTCGCGGCCGTGGTGCGCAGTTTGGGTGTGCCGGCCGCAGTAGTGCTCACCACGCTGGCGTTCGTGCTACTGCATTACGCCGACAAGATCCACTATTGGCCGGGCTTCCTGCTGGTGGGAGCGCTCGGGCTGGCCGCCGTGAGTTTGCGCCTGCGCTATCAATCGTTGTGGCCCGGTATCGCGCTGCACTGCTGTTACAACGGCATGGTGCTGGCCTTGCATTGATTGCGGCAGGTCCGCAATGCAGGCACTCTGTTATTCTGGCCGCACCGCCAGCCGGTCCTGTTGATACCAACACCTGTTTCTTGACGCATGACGCCGCACGACATCACGCGCCTGCTGGAAGCCGGCATTGCCGAACTGGGCCTGAGCCTGCCCGAAGCTGCGCCGACGACGCTGTGCCGCTATATAGAAGTACTGCAGCAATGGAACCGGAAGTACAACCTGACGGCGGTGCGTGCTCCCGCGCAGATCGTGAGCCGGCACATCCTCGACAGTCTGGCGGCGGCGCCCTGGGTGTACGGCACGCGCGTGCTGGACATCGGCACCGGCGCGGGCCTGCCCGGCCTTCCCCTGGCGGTGGCGTTTCCGGAGCGGCATTTCACGCTGCTCGACAGCCACGGCAAGAAGACCCGCTTTGTTACGCACGCCGCGACCGTGCTGGGGCTGCGCAACGTGGAAGTGGTGCAGGTGCGGGTCCAGGCCTACCGCGCTCCCGAGCCGTTTGCTACCGTGATTACCCGCGCGTTCGCGACCGTGGGCGAATTCCTCGCGGTTTCCGCGCATCTTGGCGCCACCGGCACGCGCTGGCTGGCCATGAAAGGCGCGCCGCCCGCGGACGAACTGCAGGCGCTGCCCACGGGGTTCCGGCTGGTCGCCGTGCATCCCCTCAAGGTGCCGGGACTGGGCGCGGCACGCTGCGTGGTGGAAATCGCTAAGTTGTAGGAGCGACGGTTCCCCGTCGCGATTGCGTAAATTGTCGCGGCGGAGACCGCCGCTCCTGCGGGAACAACATGGGCAGAATTATCGCCATCACCAACCAGAAAGGCGGCGTGGGCAAGACCACCACTGCGGTGAATCTGGCCGCTTCGCTCGCGGCCACCAAGCGGCGTGTGCTGCTGGTGGACGCGGATCCGCAGGGCAATGCCACCATGGGCTGCGGCGTGGACAAGCACGCGCTCAGCGCCGGGACTTACGAGGTGTTCATGGGCGAGTGCGCGCTCACCGACGCCATCCGCCGCGTGGAGGACTGCGGCTTCAGCCTGTTGCCCGCGAACAGCGATCTGACCGCGGCCGAGGTCAGCCTCATGCAGGCGCCGCAACGCGAAAGCCGCTTGCGCGCGGCACTCGCAACGGTGCGTGCGGATTACGATTACATCCTGGTGGACTGCCCGCCCTCGCTCAACATGCTCACCCTCAACGCGCTGGTGGCAGCGGACAGCGTGCTGATTCCCATGCAGTGCGAGTACTATGCGCTCGAAGGACTGTCGGCGCTGGTCGCCACCATCGAGCGCATCCGGCAGATCAATCCGCGGCTCGAGATCGAAGGCCTGCTGCGCACCATGTTCGACCCGCGCAATAACCTGGCCAACGAAGTGTCCGCGCAACTCATCGAGCATTTCGGCAACAAGGTCTATAACACCATCATTCCCCGCAACGTGCGCCTGGCCGAGGCGCCGAGCTTCGGCTTGCCGGCGCTCAAACATGACGGTACTTCGCGCGGCGCGCTCGCATATCTGGCGCTGGCCGGCGAACTGCTGCGCCGTGAAGACGAACGCGGCGCAGCCTCCGGGCATGCTGCTACAATCTCCCGCTCTTCGAGGGAGGCATGAGTGTGGCGTTGAAGCGCAAGGGGCTGGGTCGCGGACTGGATGCGTTGCTGGGCGGTGCGCTGCCCGCGGCCGCGGACCAAGGGGCGATCGAGGAATTGCGCGCCATTCCGGTGGACCTGATCCAGCCGGGCAAGTATCAGCCGCGCATGCACATGCATGCCGAGAGCCTGCAGGACCTGGCCGATTCCATCAAGGCGCAGGGACTGGTGCAGCCCATCGTGGTGCGGCCGCTGGGCGACGCCACTGCGCAACCCGCCGCGGAACGCCACTATGAAATCATCGCCGGCGAACGGCGCTGGCGCGCCGCGCAGATCGCCGGCCTGCATCACGTGCCCGCAGTGGTGCGCGACGTGCCGGATCGCGCCGCCATCGCCATCGCGCTCATCGAGAACATCCAGCGCGAGAACTTGAATCCCCTGGAAGAAGCCCAGGCGCTGCAGCGCCTGACCGATGAGTTCAGCATGACCCACCAGCAGGCGGCCGAAGCCGTGGGACGCTCGCGCGCCGCGGTGACCAACCTGCTGCGGCTGCTGGAACTGACGGCGGAAGCCAAGGAGCTGGTGGAACGCGGCGATCTGGAGATGGGCCACGCGCGCGCGTTGCTGGCCCTCAAGGGTGGGGCGCAGACCGAGGCCGCGCGGCGCGTGGTGGCGCGGCACCTGTCGGTGCGCGACACCGAGAACCTGGTGCGCCGGCTGCTCAAGGAAAACGGCACCGCCGCCCGCGGCACGCGGCGCGTGGACCCCAATATCCGCCAGTTGGAGACCGAGCTCACCCGCAAGTTCGGGGCTACGGTCAAAATCGAGGCTGGCGCCGGTGGCAAGGGCCGGCTGGTAATCCAGTACACGAGCCTGGATGAACTGGATGGGATTCTGGCCCGCATCCGCTAGGCTTCCCGGAGTTTTTGTTGCTGATTTCATTGAAGAAACCCCCGCTAACCCGCTAAAATGCGCCGCTCTCCACGAGCCGGGGCTTATCGAGTAGCCACCCGCTGCCGCACCGGTAACGTCGTGGCTTTTTTGTTGGGCGCGGAGCTGGGTTCATGGCCGGCACGTTTACGCAGGCGCGGCGCGGAACGCTCCTGATCGTCGGGATGCAACTGGCCGTGGCGCTGCTGGCGGCGCTGGTGGCCGGGGCGTTCGCCGGGTGGCACGCGGCGTGGTCGGCGCTGATCGGCGGGCTGATCAACGTGCTCGCGAGCCTGTATCTGGCGTTCAAGCTGTTTGGCCGGGGACCGGCGGCCGCGGCTTCGCAGTGGCTGGGGCGCCTGCTTGCAGGCGAGGCACTTAAGTTTGTCATCACCGTCGGCCTTTTCGTCCTGGCGATTGTGGTGCTGAAGGCGGCGTTTTTGCCGCTGATTCTGGCGTTCATCGCCACCTACGTGGCGTACTGGATCGGGTTGGTGAGAATGGGTCTCGGGCAGGCAGCGTGAGTCGAATGGCGGGCATCACTTCGGACGAATACATCCACCATCACCTGACCTACTGGACGGTGGGCAACGGTGGTTTCTGGACGCTGCACCTGGACACCTTGCTGGTGTCGGTCGCGTTGGGGCTGCTGTTTTTCTTCGCGTTCTGGGTGGTGGCGCGCAAGGCCAGTTCCGGCGTGCCCGGCAAATGGCAGAACTTCATTGAGTGGATGGTCACGTTTGTGGACTCCCAGGTCAAGCAAACTTTCCATGGGAAGAACAAGATGGTGGCGCCGATGGCGCTCACCATCTTCGTGTGGGTGTGGCTGATGAATTTCATGGACATGATCCCGGTGGATCTGTTGCCGCGCATCGCCGCCTGGATCGCCATGCCCTTCGGCGCCAATCCGGAGCACGTATATCTCAGGGTGGTGGGCACCAACGATCTCAACATGACCTTCGCGATGTCGTTCAGCGTGTTTGCGCTCATGATTTTTTACAGCTTCAAGGTCAAAGGACTGGTCGGGTACGGCAAGGAGATTCTGTTCCACCCTTTCAATCACTGGGGATTCATGCCGGTCAACCTGATGCTGCGCATTGTGGAAGATCTGGCCAAGCCGATCTCGCTGTCATTGCGACTGTTCGGCAACATGTACGCGGGCGAACTCCTGTTCGTGCTCATCGCGCTGTTGCTGGCGCAATTCACCCACGGCGCGACCGGCGTGGCGCTCGGCATCCTGGGGATCATTTGCGGTTTTGCCTGGACGGTGTTTCATCTGCTGATCATCACCATCCAGGCGTTCATTTTCATGATGTTGTCGGTCGTGTACCTGAGCATGGCACACGAATCGCATGATATGCACTGAATTTCATTCATCGAGTCCATCAGCCAGAGGAGAGTTTCAATGGATACCGTGAGTTTGATTGCCCAGGTTCAGGGCATGACCGCCGTGGGTGTAGGTCTGATCTTCGGTTTGGGCGCGCTCGGCACCGCCATCGGCTTTGGCATCCTGGGCGGCAAGTTCCTGGAAGGTTGCGCGCGCCAGCCGGAGCTGTCCGGCATGCTGGCCGTCCGCATGTTCCTGATGGCGGGCCTGCTGGACGCCGTGGCCATGATCGGCGTGGGCTTTTCGCTGTACTTCATCTTCGCCAATCCGTTCGTGACCGCGGTGACCAAGGCGGCGGCCGCGGCGGCGGGTCACTGAGAACGTCCGCTGCGGGTAGCGAGGGCAAGCGCACATGAACATCAACGTGTCCCTGATCGGCGAAGCCATCGTCTTCGGGTTGTTTATCTGGCTCACCATGAAGTTCATCTGGCCTTACATCACCAAGGCCATGGATGAGCGCGCCAACAAGATTGCCGAAGGCCTGGCCGCCGGCGAGCGCGGCCGCAAGGACCTGGAGAACGCCCAGGT
>JBOIAZ010000112.1:0-41022 GCA_050739175.1 Gammaproteobacteria bacterium | reverse complement strand
CTGGGGCCGCCAGATCCGCTCCTATGTGCTGGACCAGTCGCGCATCAAGGATTTGCGCACCGGGGTGGAGAAAGGCGACACTCAGGCGGTGCTGGACGGCGATCTGGACGATTTCATCGAGGCGTCGTTGAAACAGGGCTTGTAATCAATTTGTGGGGGCGGGGGGCCCCACCGCGATTCTCTGAACATCGCGGCCGGAACCACCACTCGCATAAATAAAGAATCGAGAAAATGACAGAACCTCAAGACGAAAACAGTCTCATTCAGCAGCGCCGCGAGAAACTCGCGAAGTTGCGCGCGCAGGGCAAGGCATTTCCCAACGGTTTCAGGCGTGATGCGCTGGCCGAAGAACTGCACGCCGTGTACGGCAAGCACAGCCCCGAGGCGCTCGAAAAACAGCTGCTGCGCGTCAGGGTCGCCGGCCGCATGATGGCCAAGCGCGTCATGGGCAAGGCCAGTTTTACTCACATCCAGGACGGCTCGGGCCGCATTCAGTTGTTTCTGCAAAAAGAAGCGCTGGGCGAGAGTTACGAAGAATTCAAGACCATGGACGTGGGTGACATCCTGGGCGCCGAGGGCGTGTTGTTCAAGACCAAAACCGGCGAGTTGTCGGTGCGTGTGCAGCAACTGCGGCTGCTGACGAAATCCTTGCGGCCGCTGCCCGAGAAGTTCCACGGCCTGGCGGACACCGAAATCCGCTACCGCCAGCGCTATCTGGATCTGGTCATGAATCCGGAATCGGCCAGGGTGTTCCAGACGCGCACCCGCATCGTGCAGCATATCCGCGAGTTCATGAACGCACTGGGCTTCCTGGAAGTGGAAACTCCGATGATGCAGCCGATTCCGGGCGGCGCGGCCGCGCGCCCGTTCATCACGCATCACAACGCGCTCGACATGGAGCTATTCCTGCGCATCGCGCCGGAGCTGTATCTCAAGCGTTTGGTAGTGGGCGGCTTTGAGCGCGTGTACGAGATCAACCGCAATTTCAGGAACGAGGGCGTGTCCACGCGCCACAATCCCGAATTCACCATGCTGGAGTTCTACCAGGCTTACGCCACCTACTCCGATCTCATGGATCTGACTGAAAACCTGATGCGCAGTCTGGCGCAGGCATTGAGCCGGGGCACAGGCATCACGTATCAGGGGGAGGCCTGCGATTTCGGCCCGGCGTTCCGGCGCCTGCCGCTGGAGCAGGCAATTGCCGAGGTCAATCAGCTGGAGCGCGGCAAGCTGCGGGATGCGGCCTATCTGCGGAAAGTCTGCCAGAAACTCGAGCTGCCGGTGAAGCCGGGCGACGGCGCGGGCAAACTGCAATTCATGATTTTCGAGAAGACCGTGGAACCCAATCTCCAACAACCCACTTTCATCATTGATTATCCGCTGGAAGTTTCGCCGCTCTCGCGCCGCAAGGACGGCGATCCCTTTCTGGTGGATCGCTTCGAGTTCTACGTGGCGGGGCGCGAAATTGCCAATGGCTTTTCCGAGTTGAACGACCCCGAGGACCAGGCGGAGCGCTTCCGCGACCAGGCCGGCCAAAAGGCTGCGGGCGACGAGGAAGCGATGTATTACGACGCCGACTACGTGCGCGCGCTGGAATACGGCATGCCGCCCACGGCCGGCGAGGGCATCGGCATAGATCGGCTGGCGATGCTGTTCACGGATGCGCCCTCGATCCGCGACGTGATCCTGTTCCCGCTGATGCGGCCGGAGTAGGCGCGCCCGCGCGCCGGCAACACGTGGTGCACCCGCGCAACGGCATCGCCAGCACACGGTTCAAACAGGCGGTTGAACTTCTCACCCTGCTGCTGCGCTTTGTGTCCCCGGCGGATGCGGAGATCGGCCGTTATTTCCACGCGCGTCGCAAGATGGGCTCCACCGACCGCGGCTTCGCGGCGGAGACCGTTTACGGCTGCCTGCGCCGTAAGCGCGAGCTCGAAGCGCTGTACGAGCCCGTGCACAAGCCGGACACTGACGATGAACGCGTACGCTGGCTGGTCGCCAGCTGGCTGCTGAAATACGGCGGCTGGAGCGCACGCGCGCTCACCGACGCGGGCTTCAATGGCGGAGCCGTGGCGCTGGTGGAACGCATCCGCGCGCTGGACCTGTTCGAGTTTCCGCTCGCGGTACGCGCCAACCTGCCGGACTGGATGGCGCACAAGCTGGTGGCGCAATTCGGTGCGGAACAAACCTTGCTGCTTGCCGACGCGCTCAACCAGCCGGCACCCGTGGACCTGCGCGTCAACCTGCTCAAGATCACGCGTACGGCCCTGCAGGCACAACTCAGGGAAGAGGGCTTCGAGTTGGCGCCCACACCGTATTCACCGCTCGGACTGCGGCGCGCACAGCGTGCAGCCTTGTTCAACACGCGGGCTTTCAGCCTGGGACTGTACGAAGTACAGGACGAGGGCAGCCAGCTCGTGGGCCTGCTGGCGGAGGCCAGACCCGGAGAAAAGCTCGTGGATTTCTGTGCCGGCGCGGGCGGCAAGACCCTGCAGCTCGCCGGCCAGATGGGCAATACCGGCGTGGTGCAGGCCTTTGACGTGTCGCGTAAACGTCTCGACCGTTTCCGGTCGCGCCTGAATCGCGCGGGCGCGGACAACGTGCGACGCCGCGTGCTGCGCGACGAGCACGATCCCGTGCTCAAAGCGCTGGCGGGAGCCGCCGATGCCGTGCTCGTGGATGCTCCGTGTTCGGGAACCGGCACACTCAGGCGTAACCCCGACGTTAAATGGAAAACCCTTGAGCTTGCCGACCTGCAGCGTACCCAACTCAGCATTCTGGATGCCGCCTCCGCGCTGGTGAAACCCGGTGGCCGGCTGATCTATGCCACCTGCAGCCTGCTGGCTGAGGAAAACGCCGCCGTCACTACCGCGTTTCTGACCGCGCATCCGGACTTCAAACCGGTGCAGGCGGGAGAAATTCTCGCGCGGCAGGGCGTTGCGATCCCGGATGCGATTGCGCCCGATGGCGCGTTGCAGTTGCGGCCCGATCGTCACGGCACGGATGGTTTTTACGCACTCGCCATGCGCCGTAACGCGGGTGCTTAACGTAGCGCGGACTGTCCTAGGCGATCAGGGTGGCGGGTGCGCCATTGATGCGCAGCAGGGCCGCGGCGGATTCATCCTGCAGCACCAGCAACATCTGCCACTCGCCGCTCGCGTCACGGCAAGCGTCCGCAATTTCGCCGACCGGCTGATCGCGGGTCCCGGCCAGAACCGCCAGTCCCGGCGGCAAGGGCTCGGGCGAGCGGCAACGGGCGCGATGCAGGTGGCGTTTGACGGCGCCGCGATAATGCGCGCGCGCGATGACTTCCTGACCGAGGTAGCAACCCTTGTTGAAATGCACGGCGCCAAGTTCTTCGAGTCCCAGCATCTGTGCAACAAAATGTCCGGCCGTCTCAGGATGCACCTCGGGCTCGCCGGCCCGTATGCGCAGCAGTGTCCAGGCATCGCTGTCCGCGGGCCGGGCACCGTGATTCACTAAATGAGTCCAGAGTGATTGCAGCTCCGGGCTCGGGCCGAGTACCCAGCAGCGCGGCGTGCTTCCGTGCAGCCGGATGAGCCGCACGCCTTGATGTTCCGTGACCGCATTGGTTTCCGCCGGCATGCCGAGCCCGCATGCGGCAAGCAAATCCGGTGCGCGTTCGCCCGCCAGGCCGAATTGGCCTAGTGTGTCGCTCACGTCCATGAGTCTGGCGCGGGCGCGCAGCACGTACATGGACAGCCCCTTGAGCACGGTCGCGGCCAGTGCCCGGGGCACGAGCAGCAACAGGCGAGCGTCGCCCTCCAGAACACGCAGCATGGCAGCCACGCGGCCCTTGGCATTGTTCCAGGAACTGAGCTGGCTCAAGGCAGGCGACAGCATGAGCACGTTGGTGCTCAACTGGCCTTGCAGAAAGCTGTGGCTGTCCGCACCCTCGACGGCGATCACGGCGTAGACACCCGACAGATCTGCAATCACCGCGGCGTCTGCGGCCGTGCGCAGCCCGGCCGAGGCATCGCTGTAATGCCGCACGCGCTGCGCATCAAATACTGCGCCTTGTCGTTGCAGAAAAGCTCGCCAGTCAGGGTGCATGCGTGTTCCGGTTGCGAACGTCCATGATAAGTGGTGCCGGTCGCGCTGTCAGTGACGCACAGCTTGGGTGTAAAATGGCGCGCACCGGCCCGAATAACAAGCGCATGTCCGAACGCGACGCCCAGACCAAGCCATCCGCACCGCCGCCGCGCCCACCCGCTGCCACGCCGCAGCCCGAGCGCAAACCGCGCGAAATCGGCGGTCCCAAGGGACCCGAACCCACCCGTTACGGTGACTGGGAAAAGGCCGGCCGCTGCATTGATTTCTGAATGCCCGGCGTGCACTGCCCGATGCCGAGTGAGGTAAGGCCATGATCGACACACGACCCCTGTCACCGCACGTTGGCGTGTACCGGTGGCAGATCACCATGACCATGTCGATTGCGCACCGCATCACCGGAGTGTGGTTGGCGATCGGCACGCTGGCACTGGTGTACTGGCTGGTGGCGTCCGGCACCGGGCCGGACAACTTCGCGACTGCACACTGGTTTTTCGGCACCTGGATCGGCCAGATTCTCATGTGGTTGTGGACATTCAGCCTCTTCTACCACCTGTGCAACGGCATCCGCCACCTGTTCTGGGACGCGGGCCAGGGATTCAAGATCCGGACTTTCTACATGAGTGGCTACAGCGTGTGGGTGCTGGCCTGCATCCTCACGGCCCTGGCCATCATTTTTGCCTATCTGGGAGCCCACCCATGAGCTACCGCACACCGTTGGCGCGCGCGCGCGGGCTGGGCTCGGCCAAAGAGGGCACGGGTCACTGGATCATGCAGCGCATTACGGCCGTGGCCCTCGTGCCGCTGAGCCTGTGGTTCGTGGTGTCGATACTCATGCTCATGCACGCCGACTACGTCACGGTCGTGAACTGGATGCACGCTCCGTGGAATGCCATTCTGCTGGTGCTGCTGGTGCTCACGGTATATTGGCACGCTTATCTCGGCCTGCAGGTGGTGGTCGAGGACTACGTGCATGTCGCGTGGCTGAAAGTGAGCGCCATCGTTTTGCTGCGGCTGCTGGCCGGGGTGTTGATCGCCATCGGCATCTTCGTGGTGTTGCGTATCGCCTTTGGGAGTTGATGAGCATGGCCGGAGCCTACAAGCTGGTGGACCACGTGTACGACGCGGTAGTAGTGGGGGCGGGTGGTGCGGGCTTGCGTGCCAGCGTGGGGCTGGCGGAAGCCGGCTTGTCTACGGCCAACATCACCAAGGTCTATCCCACGCGCAGTCACACGGTGGCGGCGCAGGGCGGCATCGCGGCCACGCTCGGCAACATGGGCGAGGACGACTGGCGCTGGCACATGTATGACACCGTCAAGGGCGGGGATTACCTCGGCGACCAGGACGCCATCGAGTACATGACGCGCGAAGCGGTGTCGGCCGTGATTGAACTCGAACATTACGGCGTGCCGTTTTCGCGCACCGAAGAAGGCCGGATTTATCAGCGCCCGTTTGGCGGCATGACCACGCATTTCGGCGAGGGCACGGCGCACCGCACGTGTGCGGCAGCCGATCGCACGGGTCATGCGATGCTGCACAGCCTGTATCAACAAAGCTTGAAGCATCACGTCGAGTTCTATTACGAATATTTCGCCATCGACCTGCTGATGGAAAATGGCGTCTGCCGCGGGGTGATTGCCTGGGATCTGGCCACCGGCACCCTGCACCGCTTCCTCGCGCAGCAGACCATACTGGCGACCGGCGGTTACGGGCGTGCCTATTTTTCCTGCACCTCCGCACACACCTGTACCGGCGACGGCAACGGCATGGTGCTGCGCGCGGGTCTGCCGCTCGAAGACATGGAGTTCGTGCAGTTCCATCCCACCGGCATTTATGACGCCGGCTGCCTGATTACCGAGGGGGCGCGCGGCGAGGGCGGCTATCTCACCAATTCCCGCGGCGAGCGCTTCATGGAACGCTACGCGCCGCACGCCAAGGACCTGGCTTCGCGCGATGTGGTGTCGCGTGCCATCACCCTCGAGGTCCGCGAAGGCCGCGGCGTGGGTGCGGAAAAGGATCACGTGTTCCTGAATCTCATGCACCTGGGTCCGGATGTGCTGCACGCGCGTCTGCCCGGGATTTCGGAGACCGCGCGCATCTTTGCCGGCGTGGAGGTCACCAAACAGCCGATCCCGGTGCTGCCCACGGTGCATTACGACATGGGCGGCATCCCCACGAATCACCACGGCGAAGCCATGACCTTGAAGGACGGCAATCCGGACGCGGAAATCCCCGGGCTCATGGCGGTAGGCGAAGCGGCGTGCGTGTCGGTGCACGGCGCCAACCGCCTCGGTTCCAACTCGTTGTTGGATCTGGTGGTGTTCGGGCGTGCCGCAGCCAGGCGCTGTGCGGCCAAGGTTAAGAAGGATGAAACGCCGCGCACCGGCCCCAGCGAAGCCAGCGAGCGG
Organism: Gammaproteobacteria bacterium; assembly: GCA_050739175.1. Classification (GTDB taxonomy): domain Bacteria; phylum Pseudomonadota; class Gammaproteobacteria; order Natronospirales; family REEB76; genus REEB76. The sequence goes on along the minus strand of JBOIAZ010000112.1, from coordinate 34,543 downwards.
ATTCTGGAGCGCTTCGACAAATTGCGGCACGCCAAGGGTTCGATACCTACGGCCGATATCCGCCTGCGCATGCAGAAGGTGATGCAGTCCGATGCGGCGGTGTTCCGTACCGCTCAGACCCTGGAGCAGGGCCGCGGCAAGCTCGCGGAGGTAGCGCAGTCATTCGAGAAAGTGCGCGTCAGCGACCATTCATTGATCTGGAATTCCGATCTGGTGGAAACCCTGGAACTGGCAAACCTGCTGGCCTGTGCCACGGTCACCATGGCGAGTGCCATCAATCGCACTGAGAGCCGCGGCGCGCATGCGCGCGAGGATTTTCCCGAGCGCGACGACAAAAACTGGATGAAACACACGCTTGCCTGGCTGGACGACCAGGGCCGGGTGAAACTCGATTACCGCCCGGTGCACAGCTACACGCTCACCCGGGAAGTTGAAACTTTCCCGCCCAAGAAGCGGATTTATTGAACAAGCCTGTCTTTGGTCGCATTCACCTGGGCCGGCAATTCACCGGTGCGGCAAGGCGGGGGTATTCATTGGACGGCCGGTGGCTGTCCAATCCCGCTGAGCGCCATGCCATGGAGGGCATGGCCGGCTGGCGCACCAGGGATGGGTCGTGACTGATGAACGAGATTTCCCGACTGCGTTGGCAGTGCCGGAGAGGTTTAAAAGAACTGGACGTATTGCTGGAATGCTATCTGCATGAGCATTTCAGCACTGCACCGGCCGCCGAACGGCAGGCCTTTGCCGAATTGCTTTGCCTCCCTGATCCGGTACTGTTGAGCTACATCATGGGCCGGGAGCAGCCGGACAATCAGGAGCAGCGCCGTGTCATCGCCAGCCTACGGCGAACCCCTCGAACTTAATATCCGGCCTTCGCGCCAGGTGGCCAGCCTGTTGCTGGCCATCCATCTCACCGCAGCCGTGGTGATCGCGCAGCTGCCCATGGCGCTGACGGGCCGGCTGGCGATTCTGGCGGCGATCCTGGCCAGCCTCATCTGGAACGGCGTAATGTTCTGGCGGCGCACGCCCAAGAAGCTGTCGTGGTCGCGCGAGCAGGGCTGGCGCATCACCGATCGCCGAGGCATTACCCACGACCTGGACCTGTTGCCGCAAGCGTATCTTGGCAATTGGGTGCTGGTCGCGCATTTTCAGACATCCAGAGGAAAGCGCCGTGCCGTTATGCTCGCCCGCGACAGTTGCAGCGCGGGCAGTTTGCGCCGTTTGCGGGTGATGCTGCGTTACGGAACGCCGGAGCAATGAGCGGATAAAAGTGCCGCGTACTGTGCGTTGCGTGTCGAGTCGGCGCGGGGTTGCCGACCTCCACTTCGATCCGCGGTTGAGCTCAGCACATCCAGTTCACGGCCTGCTTGGCGGCCGCGAAATTGGGAGGCACCAGCACGGTGCTCTGCGGTGCGCGCGTGTTGTCAGGCTCGGGGAAATCCAGGGTGTAGTGCAGGCCGCGACTTTCCTTGCGCGCCATCGCCGACAGGATAATGAGCCGTGCCACCTGTTCCAGGTTGCGCAGCTCGATCAGATCGCCGGTGATGCGGAAGTTGCCGTAATACTCCGCGATCTCGCGCAGCAGCAGTTCGGTGCGCCTCAAGGCGCGTTGCAGGCGTTTGTCGGTACGCACGATGCCGACGTAGTCCCACATGAAGTGCCGCAGCTCGCTCCAGTTGTGAGACACCACGACTTCTTCATCCGAATCCGTGACCCGGCTTTCGTCCCATTTAGGCAGTTTGTTCGGCAAGTCAGTGTGCCTGGTCGCGTTGATATCCGCGGCAGCGGCGGCACCGAATACGATGCATTCCAGCAAGGAGTTGGACGCCATGCGATTGGCACCATGCAAACCCGTGTGCGCGACTTCACCGATCGCATACAGCCCCGGCAGGTCGGTGCGCGCACGCAAATCGGTGAGCACGCCGCCGCAGGTATAGTGCGCGGCCGGCACCACTGGGATCGGGCCTTGGGCCATGTCGTAGCCGTATTCCAGGCAGCGCGTGTAGATCGTCGGAAAATGTTCCTGGATGAATTCCCTGGGCCGATGGCTGATGTCGAGCAGCACGTGGTCGGAACCCAGGCGTTTCATCTCGTGGTCGATGGCGCGCGCCACGATGTCGCGCGGCGCGAGTTCGGCGCGCGCGTCGAATTTGTGCATGAACGGCGCGCCGCTCGGCAGCAGCAGTTTGCCGCCTTCGCCGCGCACCGCTTCGCTGATCAGGAAGGACTTGGCGGCCGGGTGAAACAGGCAGGTGGGGTGGAACTGCATGAATTCCATGTTGGCCACGCGGCAGCCGGCGCGCCATGCCATGGCGATCCCGTCGCCGCTGGAACTGTCCGGATTGGTGCTGTAGAGATACGCTTTGTTGGCGCCGCCGGTGGCGAGCACCACGTGGCGCGCACTCACGGTGCGCACATGCTGCGTGCGCCGGTCGAGCAGGTAGGCTCCGTAGCAACGTGCATCCGGCATGCCGAGCTTGGCAGCGGTAATCAGATCCACCGCGATGTGGTGCTCCAGCAGCATGATGTTCGGGCGCGCGCGCACCAGTTTTTCGAGCGTGGTTTCGATCTCGCGTCCGGTGGCGTCGTCGGCATGTACCACGCGCCGGTGGCTGTGCCCGCCCTCGCGCGTCAGATGATAGGCGTGCGGGTCGCGGGCATCGTGATCGCGGGTGAAGTGCACGCCTTGCGCAATCAGCCAGCGGATGCAGTCCGGTCCCTGCGCGACGACAAAGCGCACGGTCTGCGGGTCGCACAGGCCGGCGCCGGCATTCAACGTGTCCTCGACGTGCGACTCGAGCGAGTCGGCCTTGTCCAGCACCGCCGAAATGCCGCCCTGGGCATAGAGCGTGCTGCCTTCCTGCAGCGGCCCCTTGGAGACCAGGGCGACGCGGCAGCTTTCCGGCAGGCGCAGTGCCAGGCTCAGGCCGGCGGCGCCGCTGCCAAGGATGAGCACGTCATAGCTGGCCGCCTGTTGCATGCAATCGGCCCCTCTTCAAGGCTGCTAGAATGGCCATCGGGTGCCGGGGGACGCGAAATATACCCGTCCCGGCCGATTTTGGCGAACTATCCAGCCCTCCATTTGTCTATGAGCCGAGCGCATGCATAACCCCAAGCCGGTGGTCACGCTCCAGCCGGGCCGGACCGATACCGACCAAGTGCTTGTGGCCCGGGTGCAGCGCGGTGACAAGGCGGCCTTCGATGTGCTGGTGCGCAAGTATCAGCACAAGATCGTCAAGCTGGTCACCCGCTACGTGCACGACAGTAGCGAGGCATTGGATGTGGCGCAGGAAGCTTTCATCAAGGCATACCGGGCCATCCCCGGGTTCCGCGGTGACAGCGCGTTTTACACCTGGCTGTACCGCATTGCCATCAACACTGCCAAGAATTACCTGGTGGCTGAGAACCGCCGCCCGCTGGATCGCGGTGTGGACCTGCAGGATCCGGAGCAGTACGAGATGCAGGCGCGCCTGCGCGACCTGGATACGCCCGAACATCTGCTACTTACCGAGGAGATTCAGCGTACCGTGGAGGCGGCCATCGGGGGATTGCCGGAGGATTTGCGCACCGCGATCGTGCTGCGCGAGATTGACGGCATGAGTTACGAGGAGATTGCCCAGACCATGTCCTGCCCGGTGGGCACGGTGCGCTCGCGCATCTTCCGGGCGCGCGAGGCGATTGACGGCAAACTGCGATCCCTGCTGGATTGAACGAGAGCGATTGAACACATGACGGAAAAACTGCGCGAGCAGATTTCAGCTCTGGCGGACAACGAGCTTCCCGCGAGCGAGCACGAATTGCTGATGCGGCGCTTTGCAAGCGAAGGTTACCTGCGCCATTGCTGGGAACGCTACCATTTGATCGGCGAAGCCATGCGCAAGAGTCTGCCGCAGGTGGACACCCGCGGATTGGCGGAGCGCATCATGCAGGCGCTCGCCGGGGAACCCGCGGCTCCTCAGCAACGCAACCTGCGCCGCATTCCGGCGGTGCGCATTGCCGCCAGCGCGGCGGCGGCGGTCTGCGTGGCGGTGGTGGCGCTGGCGGTCACCCGCTTTGGCGGCGGTCCCGGTCACCTCGGAGCGGCGCCCGCGGAGATCGTGCCACCCGCGTCGGCGCTGCAGACCACGCCGGTGGGCTACGGCATGGTGAACACGGCGGCCTGGAACGGCAACACGCCGGAAGTCCAGGCGGAACTCAATAATTACATCATCAATCACACCGAGATCAGTGCGGCACTCGGCCGGCCGGATCCGCTGCCTTACTTTTACATCACCACGTATAACGTCAACCGGGTGGCGCGCGGCGCCGCACCGGCCGGCACGCCGCAAATACCGCCGCGCAAGCGATGACCGCCGGGCCGCGCCTGGGGATGGCATTGCTGTTATGCGGGCTGCTCGTCCCGGCAGCTCAGGCAGGCGCCCGCTCCGAGCCCAGCTCCAGTCCTCAGGTCTGGCTGCAGCGCATGAATCTGGCGCTGCGTGAGCGCAATTACACCGGCACGTTTGTGTACGTCCACGGGGATCATCTGGAAAGCATGCGCATCTTTCACCGCGCCGATGCCCACGGCGGCATCGAGCGTCTGGTGTCATTGACCGGGCCTCCGAGCGAGGTGATTCGCGATCATCACAGCGTCAAGTGCATACTGCCCGACAGCCGCATGGTATTGGTGGAACGCCGTTATGCGGCTGAGCGTTTTCCCGCCGCCCTGCCGGCCAGCGTCCCGGCCGCGCGGCTCGCGGCGAATTACACTTTCAAGGACCTCGGGGACGGCCGGATTGCCGGCTATCACAGCAAGATCATCGGCATCTTGCCGCGCGACCAGTACCGCTACGGTTACCGGCTATGGCTGGATGTGCACACCGGAATGCTGCTGCGTTCCGATCTTCTGGACAGTGACGGGCACACCGTGGAACGCGTGATGTTCACGTCGCTGCAATATCACCAGTCCATTCCCGACAAGGCGCTGCAAGCCACGGAGATTGGCCGCGGGTTTGTGTGGAATATCCAGGGTGACAGCGAGCAGCTCTCGCCGGTCGAAGCCGGCGTAAGCTGGCGCGCCACAAAATTGCCGCCCGGATTTGTGCTGTCGTTGACCGATGTACAGCGGGTGGCCGGTGTGGAACAACCGGTGCGTCATCTGGTATTCAGTGACGGGCTGGCGTCGGTATCGGTATTCGCGGAAGTGGCAGGCGGAAGCCACAATGCGCTGATCGGTCCGTCGCAGATGGGCGCGGTCAATGCGTTCGGGCGCAAGGTGGGGGATCATCATCTGACCGTGGTGGGTGCGGTGCCGGCGGCCAGCGTGCGGCTGATTGCCGACTCCATGCAGTTGGTGCCGTCACCGTAACCCGCGCCTGGGGCGCTTGCAGGCGACCAGCGCTTGCTCGAAAATAACCGCGTGCGTCACATTTCCTGGCTGATTCCCTGGGTGCTGGTTGCGGCCGCGTTGCCGGCGCGCATGACACTGGCCGCGGATCTGCCGGACTTTGCTGCGGTGGTCAGTAAAGTGTCCGCGGTCGTGGTCAACGTCAGCGCGGTACAGCCGGCGGGTGCACTTGCCGGAGACCAGGCTGCCGACGGCACCGATGCCTATTCCGACTGGTATCGGCGTTATTTCGGCTCCACGCCGGACGCGGATGCGCGCGACGACGCTGACGGCACGGATGCCGCCGCCACCGAGTCCCTGGGTTCGGGGTTCATCATTTCGAAAGACGGTGAGATCCTCACCAATTATCACGTGGTGGCGCGGGCGCAAAGTATTCGCGTGAAGCTCAACGACCGGCGGGTACTGCCGGCGCGCATTGTGGGTGTGGATCAGCAAAGCGACCTCGCCTTGCTCAGGATTCATGCCGACCATTTGACCGCGGCCAGCATCAATACCCAACCGGTGCGCGTGGGCCAGTGGGTGCTGGCAATCGGTTCGCCCTTCGGCTTTGATCATTCGGTCACCGCCGGGATTGTCAGTGCCGAGGGTCGCAGCATCGGCGGTGAACAATACGTGCCTTACATCCAGACCGACGTGCCCATCAATCCGGGTAACTCGGGCGGACCGCTGTTCAACCTGCAGGGTCAGGTGGTGGGCATCAATGCGGAGATCTACAGCGGCACCGGCGGTTATCAGGGTGTATCTTTTGCCATTCCCATGAATCTGGCGATGCAGGTCGTGCGCCAGTTGCGCGAGTACGGACACGTCACGCGCGGCTGGTTGGGCGTCAGTATCGCGGACGTGGATACGGACTTGGCGCGCAAACTGAATTTGCCGCGCCCGGAGGGCGCGCTGGTGCGCAGCGTGACGCCGGCGAGTCCGGCGGCCCGCGCCGGCATTCAGGCCGGCGACGTGATTTTGAATTACGACGGCATGGACATCGTGAGTTCCGAAAGCCTGCCGCCGCTGGTCGGCAGCACCGCCGTGGGCCATGACGTGGCGGTGACCGTATTGCGCAGCAATCATGTGGACAAACTGCAGGTGCGCGTGGGTCAGCTGCCGGCTGACACGGCGGGAACCGGCGGCGAGAGTGAGCGCACAGCGGGGCGGAGATTCGATGCCCTGGGTCTGGCCACACGTGCGTTGACGCGCGATGAGCGCAATCAGTTCCGGGTCGCGCAAGGCGGCATCGTGGTCGAGCAAGTGGGGCCGGGTGCGGCGCAGGCGGCGGGTGTCAGGTCCGGCGATGTGGTGCTGATGCTCGGTGACACGCCGGTGACCGGTCCCAGCCAGTTTCAGCGTCTGGAAAAGCAGTTACCGGACCGGCCGGTTCCGATGCTCGTCCGGCGGCCAGACCAAACCCTGTTTCTCGCCGTGCGGGCGGGCCGCGCATGAGCCGACCGCTGACGCTCTATTACCGCGACGGTTGTCACCTGTGCGGGCAGATGCTCGCGGAACTGCGTGCACTGTATGGCGAGGATTGCCCGGTGGTCCTGGTGGACGTGGATGGCGACGCGGGCTTGCGCGCGCGCTATGGTCTGCGGGTTCCGGTGCTCATGGGCGGAGAGCGGATGCTGGGGAGCGGCCGTTTGGACCCTACGGGCCTGGAAGAATACCTGGCGGGGAAATGAGGGCCGGATTTCCATTGCCGGTATAATGACCGCAGTTTGCGGCCTGCACAGGACTGCTCAGCGCTGCCCCGGGCGCGGAAATTCCGGAGCCGCAATCCAGTAATGCACTTCCCACTCCCCTAATTTCAATAAACCCAACAACGCAGTCTAATATTCCTTGTGGACCAGCAGTATCTCCGCAACTTTTCCATCATTGCGCACATTGATCACGGCAAATCCACGCTCGCCGACCGCTTCATCCAGATCTGCGGCGGCCTGACGGAACGCGAGATGCAGGATCAGGTGCTGGATTCCAATCCCATTGAGCGCGAGCGTGGCATCACCATCAAGGCCCAGAGCGTATCGTTGCGGTATGCTGCCCGCGACGGCCAGACCTACCAACTGAATTTCATCGATACGCCGGGACACGTGGATTTTTCCTACGAAGTCTCGCGCTCGCTGGCGGCCTGTGAAGGGGCCTTGCTGGTGGTGGACGCTTCCCAGGGGGTGGAGGCGCAGAGCGTGGCCAATTGTTACACCGCGATCGAGCAGGGGCTCGAAGTGGTGCCGGTGATCAACAAGATCGACCTGCCGAACGCCGAGCCGGAAAAAGTCGGCCGCGAGATCGAGGACATCATCGGTATCGAGGCGCGCAATGCGGTGCGCGTGAGCGCCAAAACCGGTGCGGGCGTGCCGGAACTGCTGGAAGAGTTGGTACAGCGCATCCCCGCGCCGGGCGGCAATCCGCAGGCGCCGTTGCAGGCGCTTATTATCGATTCCTGGTTCGACAATTTCGTGGGCGTCGTGTCGCTGGTGCGCATCGTGAACGGCAGCCTGCGACCGCGTCAGAAGTTGCTGGTCATGTCCACGGGCCGTACCCACGAGGTGGATCGCGTCGGCATCTTCACTCCCAAGTTGCAGGATCGCGAGCGCCTGGCGACCGGCGAGGTGGGTTACGTGATCGCCGGCATCAGGGAAATCGACGGTGCTCCCGTGGGCGACACGCTCACCGATGCTGCCCGGCCGTGTGCGGCGCCGCTGCCGGGCTTCAAACAGGTGCAGCCGCGGGTGTTTGCCGGCATGTATCCGGTGCGCTCGGACGACTATGAAGCCTTTCGCGAGGCGCTGAGAAAACTCAGGCTCAACGATTCCGCATTGCATTTCGAACCGGAAACTTCCAGCGCTCTGGGTTTTGGTTTTCGCTGTGGCTTCCTCGGCCTGCTGCACATGGACATCGTGCAGGAACGCCTGGAGCGTGAATACCACCTGGCGCTGATCACTACCGCACCCACGGTGGTGTACGAAGTATGGACCACGGCCGGTGACCCACTGTATGTGGATAACCCTTCGAAGCTGCCGCCGGTGGATCGCGTGCGCGAGATCCGCGAGCCGGTGATCACCGCCAATATCCTCACTCCGCAGCAATATATCGGCGCCATCATCACCTTGTGCATTGAAAAACGCGGCGTACAGAAAAAGATGGTGTATCACGGCTCGCAGGTGATCCTGACTTACGAACTGCCGATGAACGAGGTAGTGATGGATTTTTTCGACCGGCTGAAATCTGTGAGCCGCGGTTATGCATCCTTCGACTACAGTTTCACGCGTTTTCAGGCCGCGCCGCTGGTGAAGCTGGATCTGCAGATCAATGGCGAGCGCGTGGACGCGCTCTCCAGCATCGTGCACAAGGACCATGCCTACGTACGCGGCCGCGAACTCTGTGAGAAGATGCAGGAACTGATCCCGCGGCAGATGTTCGAAGTGGCGGTACAGGCCGCCATCGGCACGCACATCATTGCGCGTACCACCGTCAAGGCGCTGCGCAAGAACGTCACCGCCAAGTGCTATGGCGGCGACGTCACCCGCAAGCGCAAGCTGCTGGAGAAGCAGAAAGAGGGCAAGAAGCGCATGAAGCAGATCGGCACGGTGGAGATACCCCAGGAGGCCTTTCTGGCGGTGCTGCACATCGGCAAGAAATGAACATCAACAATCCTTTGCACTGAGAGACCACCTATGGATTTCGACCTCGAGACCATTCTGACCGTGCTCACCGTGGTATCCGGCCTGATCTGGCTGGTGGATACGCTGGTGTTTGCGCGCCCGCGTCGTCGCCGGCAGCAGGCGCAAGCGGCATCCGCGGCCGGGGCGCCGGCGGCCAAGCAGCGCCGCGACCCCGTGGTGGTGGAATATTCAAAATCGTTTTTCCCGGTGCTGCTGGCGGTCCTGCTGTTGCGCACATTCGTGGCGGAGCCCTTCCACATTCCGTCGTCCTCCATGGTGCCGACGCTGCTGGTGGGCGATTTCATTCTGGTGAACAAGTTCGATTACGGGCTGCGCCTGCCGATCACGCATACCAAGATTGTCAGCATCGGCGAACCCAAGCGCGGCGATGTCATCGTGTTCCGCTTCCCGCCGGACCCGAAAGTGGACTACATCAAGCGCGTCATCGGCCTGCCCGGGGATCGCATTGTGTATCAAGGGGAAACCCTGTATATCAATGGCCGCCGGATTCCGGACCAGGTGCTGGGCCTGTATACCGGGCCCGATCAACTGGGCGCGGTGCTGCACCGGGAGGATATCGCGGGTGCGGTGTACGACACCGTGATCATTCCCGGGATGCAGCACGATCAGGGTGAATGGACGGTGCCGCCGGGCGAATATTTCGTGATGGGTGACAATCGTGACAATAGCAGCGACAGCCGATATTGGGGTTTTGTCCCGGAGCGGAATATAGTGGGCAGGGCGTTCTTCGTGTGGATGAACTGGGATGCATTTCATGACTCCTCACTCTGGCATCGTGCGGGTACGGTCATCCATTGAGGCTGAGCAACCCGTCGGTTCATGAATCCATTCAGGAGTGGCAGTGTTATGAAGACCAAGCGGCAACAAGGCGGCCTGACCCTGATCAGCTGGCTGATCATCCTGGCGCTGGTGGCATTTGCGTTCTGGTTCTGCTTCAGCCTGGTCACGCTTTACTACCAGTACTTCGCCATCAACGATGTGGTGAAGACTGCGGCACAACAGGTCACCGCCGGTGAAACCCCGCTGCAGATCCAGCACGGCATGGACATGAAGTTCACCATCAACGGCATCCAGGACCCCGCGCTCACGCCGGAGAAGATCGTCAGCATTGCGGCTACGCCGAACGGCAATGCGCTGATTCTTACGCTGGATTACGAGGCGCGCACCAATTTCATCGGCAACGTGTTCCTGTTGGTGCACTTCCACAAGACCTATCAGGCCGTTCCGCATTGAGTGATCCGCTGTTACGCCTGAGCGCGGCCATCGGTTACCACTTTCACGACCTGCAGTGGCTGACGCAGGCCTTGACCCATCGTAGCGTGGGCAGCGTCAACAATGAACGCCTGGAGTTTCTGGGTGACGCGCTGTTGAACGCCGTGATTGCCAGCGAGCTGTTTGCGCGTCACGCGGACCTGGACGAGGGTGCGTTGTCACGGCTGCGCGCCGCATTGGTGAATCAGGGCACGCTGGTGGAGATTGCGGCCGGGTTGGATCTCGGCAGCGGCCTGCGCCTGGCGCCGGGTGAGGCCAAGAGCGGCGGACAGCAGCGCCAGTCCATCCAGGCCGATGCTCTGGAGGCGATCATCGGTGCCGTGTTTCTGGATGGCGGCTGGGACAGCGCGCGCAGCGTGATTCAGCACCTGTTCGGCGCCCGCCTGGCGCGCCCGCCGGCGCTGGCGGCGCTCAAGGACAGCAAGACGCAGTTGCAGGAGTTGCTGCAGGCGCGCGCCCTGCCCCTGCCGGTTTACGTACTGGAAAAAATAACTGGCCAGGATCACGCGCAGACTTTTCATGTCGCCTGCCGCCTGCTATCGCCGGCGCTGAGCGCCAGCGGTGCGGCGGGCAGCCGGCGCGGTGCCGAGCAGGAAGCCGCGGGCCGAGTCCTCGAGTTAATGCAAGGTGCCTGAAACGACCTTCCGCTGCGGCTATGTGGGGCTGGCCGGCCGTCCAAATGTGGGCAAGTCCACACTGCTGAACGCGTTGGTGGGCACCAAGATCAGCGCGGTCACGCCGAAACCACAGACCACGCAGCGCAGCATCCTGGGTATCCGCACCACCAAAGACGCGCAGATTATCCTGGTGGATACTCCCGGGCTGCATCCGCAGCAACGACATGCGCTCAACCGTTACATGAACCGTGGGGCCCGTCGCGCACTTGCCGAAGCCCAACGGTTGCTGCTGGTGGTGGAGGCGGGACACTGGACCGGGGACGACCTGCTCGCGCTGGAATACTGCCAGGCGTTGGGGCATCCGTTGGCGGTGGCGGTCAACAAAATCGATCTGTGCCGATCGCATACCAAGCTGCTGCCGTTCCTCGATGCACTGGCCCGGAAAGCCGATTTCAAATTCATGGTGCCGGTGGCGGCGAGCAGCGGTGAGAATCTGGCTGAACTCGAGGCGCAGATCAAGAACTTTCTGCCGCAATCGCCGCCGCTGTTTCCCGCCGCACAACAGACGGATGCGGATGACGAGCGGCGGGCAACGGAATGCATTCGGGAAAAGCTCATGCAGACGCTCGCACAGGAATTGCCGTATGCGCTGGCCGTGGAACTCGGCGAATACCGCGTGCAGGAAGGAGTGTTGCGCATAGCCGCCACCCTCTGGGTGGAGCGCGAGGGGCAGAAGGCCATTGTCATCGGCCGTCGGGGCGAGCGGCTGAAACGCATCGGTCGCGAAGCACGCCTGGAACTGGAGCGCACCATGGGTCGCAAGGTGTTTCTCAGCCTGTGGGTCAAGGTGTACGAGAATTGGACCCGGGACGAGCGGGCGCTGGAAAAATTCGGATTGCCGGGATCATGAAGAGCTCGGAGTGCGTGACGTTGACGCCGGCCTACGTATTGCACCAGCATGATTGGCGCGAAACCAGCCGCGTAGTGGAGATTTTCAGTCGTGACCACGGTCGGCTGGGCGCGGTGGCCCGCGGTGCGCGGCGCGCGCAGTCGCCGTGGCGCGCCGTGTTGCAGCCGTTTCGCCCGCTGTTGCTGTCCTGGGCGGGCGGCGGGGAGCTCGCGACCCTGACCCATGCCGAAGCCGACGGCGGAGCCCAGCCGTTGTCCGGGCCGCAGTTGATGAGTGCGTACTACATGAACGAGTTGCTGTTATGCCTGCTGCCGCGCCATGATGCTCAGCCCGGCCTGTTCGGCCATTACGACGATGCGTTGGGGCGGCTGCGGCCGGCTGCAGCGCCGGCCCTGCGGGTATTTGAGAAACAATTACTGTCGGCGCTCGGCTATGGGTTGATGCTGGAGCGTGATGCGGCAAGTGATGCGCCGCTGCAACCCGATGCGATCTACAGCTATGAACTCGAGCGCGGTCCGATGCGGGCGGTCCCCGCGAGCAGTGCGGGATTGCAAATCACAGGTGCGGCGCTCGCGGCTTTGGCCCGGGAAGATCTCGATCAACCCGACCAGTTGCAGCAGACCCGCGAGTTGCTGCAGGCTGCGCTGCAGCGGCTGCTGGGAAACCGGGCGTTGCGCACGCGCACGGTTGCGCGCGCGGTCGTGCGCTGTGTAAGGAGCAGGTGAACGCAATGCGGGAGGCCATCCGGCTGGGAGTCAACATCGATCATGTAGCGACGCTGCGTCAGGTGCGCGGCACGCGCTATCCCGATCCGGTGGAAGCCGCGCTGCTCGCGGAAAGCGCCGGCGCCGACAGCATCACCGTGCATTTGCGCGAGGACCGTCGCCATATCCAGGAGCGCGATGTGCAACTGCTGCGCCAGGTGCTGCAAACGCGCATGAATCTGGAGATGGCGGCCACCGCCGAGATGCTCGCGTTCGCCTGTGCCACAGGACCCGAAGACTGCTGTCTGGTGCCGGAGCGCCGCCAGGAACTCACCACTGAAGGCGGACTGCAGCTGGAGGCACAGCGTCAAACCTTGGCGCCCGCCTGTGCGCAGTTGGCGCAGGCGGGCATCAGAGTGGCGCTGTTCATTGATCCGCAGCCGGAACAGGTTGAAGTCGCCGCCCAGTTGCGGGTGCCGGCCGTGGAGCTGCATACCGGGCGCTACGCGGACGCGCCTGACGAGCACGAGCAGGCACAGGAACTGCACCGTTTGCGCACCGCGGCGCAACAGGCCGCACGGCTTGGCATCGAGGTGCACGCCGGCCACGGGCTCAACTATCACAACATCATGCCGGTGGCCGCAATTGCCGAGATCGTGGAACTCAATATCGGTCACAGCATCATGGCGCGCGCGCTCATGATCGGCCTGCCGGAAGCGGTGCGTGACATGCAGAGTTTGATGCGCCAGGCGCGCGGCGCGTGATTTTCGGCATCGGTACGGACCTCGTCGAGGTGGCGCGCGTGCGTGCCGCGTGGGAGCGGTTTGGCGAGCACTTTGCCCGGCGCGTGCTCATGCCCGAGGAACTGCAGGGTTTCCGGCGCACGCGCGATCCGGTGCGGTTTCTCGCCACGCGCTTTGCCGCCAAGGAAGCCATCGTCAAGGCTCTGGGCACCGGTTTTCGCCACGGCATGTGGCTGCGTGATTCTGGTCATGTGCCGGATGAGCGTGGCAAGCCGTGTGTGATTTTTTCGGCGCGCGGATTGGCCTTGTGCCGGCGGCTGGGCGCGGGGTCGGCGTACGTGAGCCTGAGCGACGAGGCCGGCATGGTGCTGGCGTTCGCGCTAATTCTCAGGGCGGCAGCGCGGAACTGAGTTCGGATGGTTCAAGATATCGCAGCAGCGTGGCGACCTCAGCGGCGGTTTGGGTGAGCAGCGGGGGCAGCGTGGATTCACCCAGCGGCGCATGCACCTGGGCTTGCAGCTGCGCGCACAAACCACGCAGATGGGTGAGGCGGCAAAAGGCGGCCGTGCCCTGCAACTTGTGCACCTGCTGCTGCAACTGGCGAAGGTCGCGTTGTTGCCAGGCGCGCTCCACCGCCTGCCATTGCCCCGGCAGGTCTTGCGCCAGCATCTGGCGCAGCGCCGGACGCAATTCGGCCAGCGCGATTTCCGGAGCTACCGCGGGCGCGGCTTCCGGAGTGCTGGCCGGTGTCTGCGGCGACAGCGCCAGACGGCCGATAGTTTCGGTCAGGGCGGCTTCGTCCAGGGGCTTCAGCAGCCAGCCTGAAAGTCCGGCCTCGGCCAGGGTTTGCGGCGAGGCTTCGGTGTGCGAGGCCGAAAGCGCGATGACCGGTACCGCACGCGCGAGTCTGGAACGCAGGCGCCGTGCCACCTCCCAGCCGTCCTGGTCCGGCATGTGCATGTCGAGCAGAATCAGGTCAAATGCGTGCGCGCCCGCGAGGTCCAGCAGTTCCTGCCCGGATTTGGCCTCCAGTACCCGTGCACCGTGCTTTTCCAGGAGTATGCGTTCCAGCAGGAGATTGATGCGGTTGTCGTCCGCCACCAGGATGGTCAAGCCGCGTAACGACTGGATCGCAGGGCGGTCTTGCGAATCGGATGCCACGCGGGTGCCGGTGATGAGGTGCATCAGCTGCAGGTGCAGGCGGGTTTCACTCACGCATTTGGGCAGACACGCACCGGAAAGGCGCCGGCCGATGTCCGTCTGCACCTCGGCATTAATGGAATTCACCAGCGCCAGAACCGGCAATCCCGCGCCGGCCGGCGGCAACCGGTCTTCGAGTTTTGCGGGTTCCTGCAGCTCACGGTAGTTGAGCGACAAAATGACCGCCGCATAGGCCGACGCGCCGTGCAGCGCGCGCAACTGTGCGTTCACCTGCTCCAGGCTGTCGACGAGCATGGGCTTCCAGCCGAGGCGTTCAAGCCGCGCGTGCAGTGCGGCCGCGGCCTGGGGATTGGATTCGTACACCAGCAATGAATTCTTGTGTGCCGGGTACTCGCTGGGCGCGGTGACCCGCGCCGGCGCAGCGGCTTCGCACGGCAGGCGCAGGCGCACGTGCAACTTGCTGCCTTGACCGAATGCACTGCGGATGGTGAGCGATCCGCCCATCTGTTCGACCAACTTCTTGGTGATGTACAAGCCGAGCCCGGCGCCGCCCTGCTGGCGGTCACTGGCGCCGTTCACCTGGTAAAACGGCTGGAACAGCCGCCGCTGGTCCTGTTCGCGGATACCGATACCGGTATCCGTGACCTCGATATCCACCTGCACGGTGCCCGCATCCAGCGCGGTGCTGCGTACGCGCACCACGATGCTGCCCACTTCGGTGAACTTGATGGCATTGGCCAGCAGATTCCCCAGCACGCGCGTGAGTTTGGCGCGATCGGCGAGCACGGTCTGGGTTTCGTTGCCATCGGTATCCAGCACCATGTCCAGATGTTTGGCATAGGCGTCCATGGCATGAATCTGCAGCGCTTCTTCCAGCAGGTCGCGCAGCGTGACGCGGCCGACCCGCACGTCGGATTCGCCCATTTCCAGGCGTGCGGCCAGCAGGATGTTGTCCAGCAGCATGAGCAGGATCTGCGCCGCTTGACGGATGGTGGCCAGGTAATTGCGCTGACCGTCGTTGAGTGGCGTACGCGTGAGCAAATCGCTGAAGCCCAACACCGCGTTCATGGGCGTGCGGATCTCGTGGCTCATGTTCGTCAGGAATTCGGTTTTCACGCGGCTGGCTTCGAGCGCACGCTTGCGCGCCAGGTCCAGCTCGACACTCTTGATTTCAAATTCCTCCAGCGTGCCGCGTAATTCCGCGGTCGCCTGGTCCACTTGATCCTGCAATTCCTGCTGGGAGCGCTGGGCATTGGCCGCCATGTGATTGATGCCGCGCTCCAGTTGCCCGAGTTCGCCGCCGGAGAGTTCCGGCACGCGCGCACCGTGCTCGCCGCCGCTGAAACGCCGCACTACCGCGATGACCCGCGCGATAGGCGCGACCACGCTGCCGCTGATGACGAGCGCCAGCAGGATGCTGAGCGCCAGACACACCAGCATGATTATGGCGCCGTTGACGATGATGCGCGCCTGGCGTTCGGCGAAGTGCACTTGCGAGAGGCGCACCGTCACTTTCCCCACGACCGTGGTTTGCGCCCGGCTGACACGGGCGGCCGCCGGATTTTTCCAATATATGGGTTGCGTGAATGTGAGCGCGCCCTCGAAGCCGGTCTCGGCACCGAGACGGCGGGCGAGGTCGGCCACCAGACCCCGGCCGGGGGGAGTCGGCGCTCTTACCTGCGCCAGCACCTGGCCGGCGTTGTCGGTGATGATTACGGAATCAATGCCCTGTCCGCGTGCCACGCTCTGCGCGAGGGTTTGCAAAACCTGCGGGTCATGCGTAAGCAGGCCGTACAGGCTGGAGGAGGCCAGCTGGCGGGCGACGGTGTCGCCGAACGCGGCGCGCGAGGCCGTGAGATCATGCACCCGGCTGCGGATGAAATAGCCGCCCAGGATCACGCCCAGGCTGATGGTCGGCAGCAGCGCCAGCAGCAGCACACGATTGCGGATACTCCAGTTGCGGATCATGCTTTATCCCCGTCCTGGAATCAGGTGCGTAATGGATGCGCCGGCGTTGCGCATGGTCTGGTTCCTGGCGTGGCCTGCCGCGTATGGTGCGATTTTTTGACATGGCGGTAAAGGCCAAACCAGTGCGTGCGCCGTTTGCTACACTGGCCGCAGATTTCGCGGGGGTGCACATGAACATCCTGGCCTTCGATATCGAGACCATTCCGGATGTGGCGAGCGGGCGCCAGCTGTACGGCCTGGACGGACTGAGCGACGAGGACGCGGCACGCGCCATGTTCCAGCAGCGCCGCCAGGAAACCGGGGCCAGCGAATTCCTGCCGCTGCACCTGCACCGGGTGGTGGCGATCTCGGTGGCGCAGCGCTACGCCGACGATTTCCGGGTGTGGTCGCTGGGAACGCCGCAGTCGGGTGAAGCCGAACTCATCACGCGCTTTTACGAGGGTATCGAGAAATTCACGCCGGACCTGGTGTCCTGGAACGGCGGCGGCTTCGATCTGCCGGTGCTGCACTACCGCGCGTTGCATCACGCCATTGCCGCGCCGCGCTATTGGGAGATCGGCGACAGCGAGACGGGTTTTCGTTACAACAATTATCTGTCGCGTTACCACTGGCGGCATACCGATCTGATGGACGTGCTCGCCGGCTTTCAAATGCGTGCGGCGGCACCGCTGCATGAAGTCGCGCAGTTGTGCGGCCTGCCCGGCAAGCTCGGCATGCATGGCAGCCGGGTGTGGGACACGTATCTTGCCGGCGGGATCGACAGCATTCGCGATTACTGCGAGACCGACACGCTCAATACCTATCTTGTATATCTGCGCTTCGAACGCATGCGCGGACGCATGGAAGCCGCGGGTTACCGGTCCGAGTGCGCGCGCGTACGCGAGTACCTGGGGCGCGCCAACAAACCGCATCTCACCGAGTTTCTCAAGGTCTGGCAGGCGCAGGCCGATCCGGCGGCCGGCAACTGAGCCATGGACACCATCCGCGGCTCGTGCTGCGCAAAGGGCATACCGCAGGTCCTGTGTTCCGTTCCTGCTGGGCAGGGTCCGTGAGCCTCGGCCCGCTGATGGTGGATGTCGCCGGTACCGCACTGGGTACCGAGGATCGGGAGCTGCTGCAACATCCGTTGATTGGCGGCGTGATTCTGTTCACGCGCAATTATGCGGATCCCGAGCAACTCGGCGCGCTGGTCGCCGACATCCACGCGCTGCGCACGCCGCCCCTGCTGGTGGCCGTGGATCAGGAGGGCGGACGGGTGCAGCGCTTTCGCGACGGATTCACGCGCCTGCCGCCGGCGCGATTTTTCGGCGATGTGTACGGGCGCGATCCCAGTGCCGCCCGCCGGCGGGCCGAGAGCACCGCATGGTTGATGGCGGCGGAATTGCGCGCCGCGGGCGTGGACCTGAGCTTCGCACCGGTGCTGGACCTCGATTATGGACGCAGTGCGGTCATCGGCGACCGTGCGTTTCATCACACCCTCAAGGCGGTGGCGGAACTGGGACGCGCCTGGCTGCTGGGCATGCGGCGTGCCGGGATGGCCGCCACCGCCAAGCATTTTCCCGGCCATGGCGCGGTAAGCGGAGATTCGCATCATGTGCTGCCGGTGGATGAGCGGCCGCTGGATGAAATCCGGCGCCGCGATCTCAATCCGTACACGCAATTGATTCGCCTCGAACTGCTGTCGGTCATGATGGCGCACGTGGTGTACGCGGCCGTGGACCGGCTGCCGGCGAGCCTGTCGCGCCGCTGGATCGAGGGCGAACTGCGCGACCGACTGGACTTCAAGGGCGCGGTGTTTTGCGACGACCTCAACATGCGCGCCGCAGAGGCCGGCGGCGGCCCGGTCGAGCGCGCGCGCGCGGCCTTGGCCGCCGGCTGCGACATGCTGCCGATATGCAACAACCGGGCGGCGGTGCAGGCGATACTCGGCGAATTGGGAACCTATAAGCATCCCATGAGTCAATGGCGGCTGGCGCGTCTGCACGGCGGGATGCCGATCACGCTTGAGGACCTGCACGCCAGCCGCGAGTGGCGCGAGACGCATGCCGAACTGGAACACCTGCGGACCGGCGTGGATTTCAAGCTGGAAACCTGAATGCAGCGCTGAATGCGATGGGCGCCGGTCGATAGTCGCCGATGCCGACGGTCCCCGATTCAGATTATTGCAATTGCCGCCAAAGCTGAGCTGCGAATATCACCCCGTGATAGGTGACCGGCACTCCGGCAGCGTGCAGGGCCTCGGCCGTCCAGGTGTTGCAGGTGTGGAAGGCGTCGTACGCAAGCCCCGAAGCGTAAAACTCGCTGCCGGCATCCGCGCCCGGCGCCAGTGGTTCGAGCCTGTCATGCGCATCGGTTTGCAGCGACGCGGCGAGGTAACCATCGAGGCGCTCCAAGCCGCTCGCGGTAACAGATACGGTATGCAGTTGAACTTCGGGCTTGTAGCAGACGCGCGGAGCTGTCGCGCAGCCCTCGATCAGCACCACGCTCTGCGATGGGAATAGCGCGGCGATATCCATGCCGAAGCTGGGCCGGGGTGACATGTAGAAGCGGCGGTTGCCCCAGCCGAACATCAGGTAGTGCGCAGCATGCGCCGGTTGCAGCAGGCGTGTGAGCGTCGGCCCGAGTTCCACGCGCGCCAGGATCAGCCCGGTGTGCCAGCCGCTGTCCAGTACCCAGACCCGGGCATGTGGTTCTCCGGCGCTTTTGGAACCGGCGTCCGGCAGCCGTGACGGCGGCGAATGGAGCGGACCCGGGCTCGCGCAGCCTGCGATGAGCCACAGACTGCAGACAATCACCGGAAGCAGGCGTACGGCAGAATTCACATGAATGGTCGTAAGGCGAAACCCGTCATTTGGTCCGCGGCGTGATCAGCACCAGCGCGCCAAACATAGGGTTGTCAAAGTAATTCAGCTTGCCAGCATCCAGCCGCCGATCCTCCTTGAGGCGGTAGGGTTGGCATGCAGGAACATGGGAGACCGCCGTCGGCGCCGCGCTCGCGGCCGGCAGAGCGCTGGCCGCAGGGGGTCGCGCGGAAGCAATCACCTGTTTGGCCGGTGGTCCGCAATACGCCAGATCCAGGTCAAAATGCAGATACGGCCCGGTGGTGCTGAGTTTGGCAATGCCGTACACCGCATTCGGGGAATTGACGGGAGCACTGGCAGCCGGAGCCATGGAGCCGCCGGTCGCCGCAAGAGTGGCGGTCGGCGCTGAGCCCACGCGCACAAACAGGGCGCTGGCGCGGTCAATTGCGGGTTGTGCCCAGGCGATGTGCAGCAGTGGCTGGTATGCGGATGAGTGCTGCAGCTTGGTCCATGCGGAATTCAAGCGCCAGCCGGAAGCCGGCAATTGCATGTACGGCAGGGTGCTGGCCACCGGCTTGAGCGGCACCGCGCTGTTCCAATCGGGCGTACCCGGATCGGCGGGCCAGCTTTCCAACACCCCGGCCTGCGGGTCAGTGTTGGCAAACACGATCATTTCCACGTCGTACCAGTTGGGCGCGGGAGCGGGCGGCGCATCGGCAAAAACCAGCAGCGGCATGCCAAGCAGCAACAGCGCCGCAATCCGGGAAATGGTGCGCGGTAGGTTCACACGAGCGTCCTGAAATGAGCGTCAGGTCATTATATCCCGCGATCCTGCCGGCGTTGTCCGGTGTCAGGCCGCCGCTTTGCGCGCCAAGGTCTCCAGCAACACCTGCACCGAATTGATGCGCCGCTCGGGGTCATTCAGGTCCATGAGAAACCGCAGGCGATGGCCGCCGTCCAGCTTGTAATGCTGCGGCTGCTCGCGGATCAGGCGGATGACGACATCGGGGTCCACATTGGGCTGGTCGCTGAACAGCAGGCGCCCGCCCTTGGCGCCGGCCTCGATTTTGCGCACGCCGAGCGGTGCGGCGCGCAGTTTCAGTTCGGCAATGCGGAACAGGGTCCTGGTTTGCGGCGGTAACAGTCCGAAGCGGTCAATCATTTCCACCTGCAACTCGCGCAGTTCCTGGTCGGTCTCACAGTCGGCGATGCGCTTGTAGAGCGTCAAGCGCAGTTGCACGTCGCCCACGTAATCGGCCGGCAGCAGCGCCGGCAGGCGCAAGTCAATTTCCGGCCCGTGCTCGGGCGGCGCGTTGAGGTCTGCGGGTTTGCCTGCTTTAAGCGCGCGCACCGCGCGTTCCAGGAGTTCGGTGTAGAGCGTGAATCCGACCTCCTGGATCTGGCCGCTTTGTTCCTCGCCCAGCAGCTCACCGGCGCCGCGGATTTCAAGGTCGTGAGTGGCGAGCGTGAAGCCGGCGCCCAGCTCCTCCAGCGATTCGATGGCTTCGAGGCGTTTGACCGCATCGGCGGTGAGCAGGCTTCTGGGCGGAATGATGAGGTAGGCGTAGGCACGATGATGGGAACGGCCCACGCGGCCACGCAACTGGTGTAACTGCGCCAGGCCGAACTTGTCGACGCGCTCGATCACGATGGTATTGGCGGCCGGCACGTCTATGCCGCTCTCGATGATAGTGGTGCATACCAGCACGTTGAAGCGCCGGTGATAGAAATCCAGCATCACCTGCTCGAGTTCGCGCGCGTGCATCTGGCCGTGAACAATACGTACCTCGGCTTCCGGCACCAGTTTGGCGAGTTGCGCGGCGGCGCGTTCGATGGTGTCCACGCTGTTGTGCACGAAATACACTTGGCCGCCGCGCTTGATTTCGCGCAGACACGCCTCCTGCACCAGCGCATCCTGCCATTCGCTCACAAAAGTCTTGACCGCCAAACGCTCCTCGGGCGGCGTGGCGATGATGGACAGGTCACGCAGGCCGGCGAGCGACATGTTGAGGGTGCGAGGAATGGGCGTGGCGGTGAGCGTCAGCAGGTCCACTTCGGTGCGCAGTCTCTTGAGTTTTTCCTTGTGCTGCACGCCGAAGCGGTGTTCTTCGTCAATGATCACGAGTCCCAAATCCTTGAACTTGAGTTCATCGCGCAGCAGCGCGTGGGTGCCGATGACGATATCCACCTTGCCGGCGGTGATGTCCTGCATGACCGCATGCTGCTGCTTGCCGGTGCGGAAACGCGACAGCACCTCGATGCGCACCGGCCAGTCGGCGAAGCGGTCGTGGAAAGTCTGGGCATGCTGCTGCGCCAGGAGCGTGGTGGGCACCAGCAGCGCCACCTGTTTGCCGCCCTGCACCGCAACGAACGCCGCGCGCAATGCCACCTCGGTCTTGCCGAAACCCACATCGCCGCACACCACGCGGTCCATGGGTTTGCCGGAAATCATGTCCTCCAGCACGCCGTTGATGGCGGTGAGCTGATCCGGGGTTTCGTCGAAGGGAAAATCCTCGGCAAATGCTTGGTAGTCCAGTTCACCGAATTTGAAGGCGTAACCTTCACGGGCCGCACGGCGCGCGTAGATATCCAGCAGCTCCACCGCCACGTCCCGCACCTGTTCGGCGGCACGGCGCTTGGCCTTCAGCCACTGGTCGCTGCCGAGGCGGTGCAGCGGTGCGGTTTCCGGCGCGCTGCCGCTGTAGCGCGTGATGAGATGCAGCGAGGACACCGGCACGTAGAGTTTGGCGCCCTCGGCATATTCCAGCATCAGGAATTCCGTTTCGATGCCGTTCAACTCCAGCAGTTGCAGCCCGAGATACCGGCCCACGCCGTGTTCCTCGTGCACCACCGGCGCGCCTTCGCTGAGCGCCGCGAGATCACGAATGATGGTTTCGGGATCACGATTGCGCACCCGCCGGCTGGTCTGGCGGGCGCGCTGGCCGAAAAGCTGTTCCTCGGCGATGAGCGCGATGCCGGCTTCCGGCAACAGCAGGCCGCGTTCCAGCGGCGCGACGCACAGCGCTATGCGCGCTTCGCTTTCCAGGAACGCCGGCCAGCCATCCACGCTGACGGGTTTGAGATCGCGGCGCGCCAACAGTTCCAGCAGGTATTCGCGCCGGCCGGTGGATTCCGCCGCGAACAGCACGCGGCCGGGGAATTCCCGGAGGAAGGTCAGGAGTTTTGTCACCGGCTCTTCGGCGCGGCTTTCCACGCGAAGCGGCGGCGGCGCGGCGCTGTTGAAATTCACGGCATCCGGTTCGGGCGATTCAAAGCTCTGCACCTGGATGCGCGGACGCGCGGCCAGCGCCGCCCGCACTTCGTCCGGCATCAGCCACAGTTCCTCGGGTTTTAGCAGTGGGCGCTCGATGTCATGCCGGTGTTGCTCGTAACGTTCCGCGATCTGCGTCCAGGCCAGTTGCAGCGCGCCGGCTGTGTCCTCCAATGTTGCCACCACGGCGTTGGACGGCAGATAGTCAAAAAAGCCAGTGGTCTGGTCAAAGAACAGCGGCGCATAGTATTCGACCCCGCCGGGCGCGAGACCGTTGCTCACGTCGCGGTAAGCGGGATTTTTCAGCGGGTCGCCTTCGAAGCGCGCGCGGTAGCGCTGGCGGAAGCCGCGGATGCCGTTCTCGTCCAGCGGAAACTCGCGCGCCGGCAGCAGCTTGATTTCTTCGAGCTTGTCTTGTGAAAGCTGGGTTTCCGGATCGAAACGGCGGATGGTTTCGATTTCTTCGTCAAAGAGATCAATGCGGAATGGCGTCGGGCTGCCCATGGGGAAAATATCCAGCAGCGCGCCGCGCACCGCGTACTCGCCGTGCTCCATCACCTGCGTGACACTGGCGTAGCCTGCAGCGATGAGCCGCCGGCGCATGGCTTCCGGATCGAGCCTGTCGCCGGTCTTGAGCAGAAAGCTGCTGCCCAATATATAAGCCGGCGGCGGCAGGCGCTGCATGAGCGTGGCGGCGGCGATGACGACGATGCCGTGTTTGAGTTCCGGCAGTTGCGCGAGCGCGGCGAGTCGTTCGGAAATGATGTCCTGGTGCGGCGAAAACAGATCATAGGGCAGCGTTTCCCAATCCGGGAATAGGGTTACCGGCAGCGCCGCGTCGCCGATGTAAAAGCGCAGCTCATCCAGCATTTGTTCCGCTTCGCGGGCGTCGGGTGTCACCAGCAGCAGCGGCGCATAGTGTTGCGCCGCATCGGCCAGTACCAGAGCGGTGCTGCTGCCATACAACTTTCCCCAGCGCACCCGCGGGTGTGCGGCGTCGGGCAACACGGGTTTCAAAAGTTTTGCGTTCATTTTTCCAATGCACAAATGCGTCCACCCCGAAAAACGGGGTGCGGATAAACTTCCGTGGCGGCATTTCCTGCCGCGTTGTTCAG
Source organism: Gammaproteobacteria bacterium (assembly GCA_050739175.1). Classification (GTDB taxonomy): domain Bacteria; phylum Pseudomonadota; class Gammaproteobacteria; order Natronospirales; family REEB76; genus REEB76. Next base: position 10,924 of record JBOIAZ010000112.1, on the reverse strand, counting down.
TCGCGAAAGCGTTTCAGCAAGTCAGCATAGGCGTCAATGCGCCGATCACGCAGATACGGCCAGATACGGCGCACCGCTTCGGAGCGGCCGAGATCAATATGCACCGTGAGCACTTGGGGTTTGTCCGTGCCGGCCTGCGCGAGAATTTCACCTTGTGGCCCGGCGATGAAGCTCGAACCCCAGAAACGGATGCCCGTGGTCCTGCCTGAGGGGTCCGCCTCGCTGCCGACACGGTTGGCGACCATCACCGGCAGGCCGTTGGCCACGGCGTGCGCGCGCTGCATGGTGATCCAGGCCTCGCGTTGGCGCGCCTGCTCGTCCTCCGGGTCTTCCTCCACCCAGCCGATGGCAGTGGGGTAGAGCAGCAATTCCGCACCCGCCAGCGCCATGAGGCGCGCGGCTTCCGGGTACCACTGGTCCCAGCACACCAGTACGCCGAGCTTGCCCACCGAGGTCTGGATGGGATGAAAGCCCAGGTCACCGGGTGTGAAATAGAATTTTTCCGAGAAGCCCGGGTCGTCGGGGATGTGCATCTTGCGGTAGATGCCGGCAAGCGTGCCATCGCGCTCGATGACGGCGGCGGTGTTGTGATACAGGCCGGGCGCGCGTTTTTCGAACAGTGACGCCACGATGACCATGCCCAGGTCCTTGGCGACGGCGCCGAGTTCCTGCGTGGTGGGGCCGGGGATAGTCTCGGCCAGATCGAAAAGGCGGGTATCCTCGGTCTGGCAGAAATACGGCCCGGTGTGCAGTTCCTGCAACAACACCAGTTGTGCGCCGCGTTTGGCGGCTGCGCGGATGCCTTTGATGCTTTCCGCCAGATTCCGGGCGCGGTCGCTGGTGCAGCTTTGCTGCACGAGGCCGACGATGAGCGTTTTAGATTTCTGCGTCATGGCTATCGCGCTTCACTTCCTCACCCCTCACCCCAACCCTCTCCCCTGAAGGGGCGAGGGGACAAGGAAGTAATTCCAAGTCTAGGGACTTGGGATCACACCTCCTGGTAGTTGCATAGTCACGCAATGCAGGCTGCCGTATTGATAAATCAGGGGACGGCACATCACCGGCACAATCTCGCGATCCGGAAATATCGGCCGCAGCGCCGTCAACGTCAGCTCGTCTGCGGGGTCATTATAGGTCGGCACCAGCACCGCGCCATTGATGATGAGAAAGTTCGCGTAGGTGGCCGGCAGCCGTCGGCCGGTGTGGTCATGGATGGCCCGTGGCCAGGGCAGTGGCACCAGCGTATAGGGCTCGCCGTCTTTGCGATGCAGTGCCCGCAACTCCTCGCTCATCGCCTGCAGATCGGAATAATGTGGATCGTTGCGGTCATCGCAAGCCTGAAAGACGATGGTGCGCGCATCACAGAAGCGCGCCAGAGTATCTATGTGGCCGTCCGTGTCGTCGCCGTCAATCGCTCCGTGTTTGAGCCACAGAATGCGGTCCACGCCGAGCAGGCGCCGCAGCTGCGTTTCGATTTGCGAGCGGGGCAGGCCGGGATTGCGGTTGGGGTTGAGCAGGCAGCTTTCGGTGGTGAGCAGTGTGCCTTCGCCGTCCACCTCGATGCTTCCGCCTTCCAGTACCAGCTCGAAGCTTTCCAACGGTGTCGTGCCAAAAGCACCGCTCGCGTGCAGTTGAGTCGTGATGGCATTGTCGAAATTGTGCGGATATTTGTTGCCCCAGCCGTTGAAGATGAAATCCAGCAACGTCAGCCGGCCATTTTTAATGACCGTGATGGGGCCGTGGTCGCGTGCCCAGGCATCATTGGATGGCAGGGCGTAAAGATGCAGCCGCTCCGGCCGGCCGCCCGCGTCCTTGACCATGCGGCGGATCATGTCGGCATGCGCGTCATCCATGCAGGTGACGAGCACCTGCTCGCGTTTGCTGATTTCGCTCGCGAGCTGCGCGTGGCAGCGTTCAACGCCGGCGTAGTCGGGGCTCCAGTCGCCGTCGCTGCGCGGCCAGGTGAGCATCACGCCGCTTTGCGGGGTCCATTCCGGCGCAAGCCGGTAGCTGTGGGTCATGCGCATGTAAAACACCCGGCTTGAAGCCGGGTGTGGTATTGGAATTCAAATGCAATCAAGGATTGTGGGGGTCGCCGTTCCTGAACGGATGCGTTTTGAGTACGGTGTGCACCACGTAATTATATTCGAAATACACCACATAGGTCGGATAGATCCAGCGCGTGATGGGCGGATGCAGTTTGGTGCCGGGATCGGGCACGGCCGGCAGCTTCTGCAAGGGTGCTCCGAAGATGTGCTCGACATTCGCCATGCTCATGCCGCGCGTAGGGAGCGAGGGGCCACCCATTTCAGTCACTGGAGCCGCAGCGGTACTCGCGGTAGCGGCCGACGTTGCCGTGACCGCAGGTGTTGCAGTTGCGCTGGCGGAGGGTGCGACCGCAGCCTCGGTTGCAGACGCAGGAGTGACTTGAGCCGCGGTGCTCGCGGCCGGCGCCGCGGTGCTGGAGGCATTCGCCGGCATGCTGGCGGCGGGAGGATTGGCCGAGGTGGCGGCGGCTGCCATTGTGCTGGCGGCTGTCGGAGGCGGCGCGGCTTTTGCAACCGGTGCCGGCGGTGCCGCTGCGGCAGCGATCTCGTGAGTCGCGCTGATGGCGTGCGTGGACGTGGCGGCCGATGGTGTAGTCATGGAGGCCATTGCACCGCCAGCCGGCGCTGCGGGTTTCACGCCGTGGTGGGCGCAGGCGGCCAGGCCCAGCAGGGCCAAAGTGCCAGGAGCAAGAATCTTCATCACATGGCGCGGCATGGGACGGTCTCCCCGTGGATTTGACTCTAACTATAGCACCTCAAAATGACCTGAAAAAGCTTTTTCAAGCATTGGGTTACCAGGATTTCCTGATGATCGCATTATCTTGCGTGGCTTGAGTCCGGAACCGCCGCCATCGGCGAGGCGCGGAGTGGGTCCGATCCGCCAGCAACCGGCGCGGGATGGTCGCCGGCGGCAGGGAGGGCGGGCGCAAGATTTGGGTCTTCAAGGCAGATCAGGCTTGCGTCCGTGCGCTGCCAGGGTCCCCAAAAATCGGGGGACGACGCCACGGACCGCGTTCCCGGGTGAGCTTCGCAGTTAGCTGCGGTCGAACCCGCGGGGCGGTTTATGTTTTAATGCCGGCCCATGTTTCAACCTGTGCCGCTGTTTGTGGGGCTGCGCTATTTCCGCGCCCGCCGCCGCAACCAGTTCATCTCGTTCATCTCCATCATGTCCATGATCGCGATCGCTATTGGCGTGATGGCGCTGATCACGGTGCTGTCGGTGATGAACGGTTTCCAGAACGAGTTGCGCAGCCGCATCCTCAGTATGGTTTCGGACGTGACGCTTACCGGCTATGACGGCCGTCTCAATGACTGGTCGGCGGTGCTCGCCAGGGTTCAGGGCCTGCCGCACGTCACCGGTGCCGCGCCCTATGTCGAGGAGCAGGCGATGCTTGCCAACGGCGCCAACATGAGCGGCGCCATCGTGCGCGGCATCATCCCAGGCGACGACGTCCGGGTGTCGAACGTGGGCAGGAAGCTCGTCAGCGGCAGTCTCAGCGATCTCACCCCCGGCAGCTACAACATCATCCTCGGCAAGGATCTGGCCTACGCGCTGGGCGTGGTGCCTGGCGACAAGGTCATCATGCTCATCTCGCAGGGCAACGTCACGCCCGCGGGCATCATTCCGCGCCTGCGGCGCTTCACCGTAGCGGGAATTTTTTACGCCGGCGTGTACCAGTACGACAGCGCGCTGGCGCTCGTCAATCTCAGGGATGCGCAGACGCTTTACAACATGGGCAGCGCAGTCAGCGGCGTGCGCCTCAAGCTGGATGACAACCTGTTGGCGCCGGAAATCGCGCAGCAGCTTACCGGCACGTTCGGCGGCCAGTACTACGTGAGCGACTGGACCCGGCAGAACGCCAACCTGTGGACCGCCATCGCCATCGAAAAGAACGTGATGTTTGTGATCCTGTCGCTCATTGATCTGGTGGCGGCCATCAGCATCATCATCGTGCTGGTCATGGCAGTGACCGACAAGCAGTCGGACATTGCCATTCTGCGCACCCTCGGGATGACGCCGCGCGGCATCATGGGCGTGTTCGTGGTGCAGGGCACCTTGATCGGCCTGTTGGGTACCCTGTTGGGGCTGGTGCTCGGCGTCCTGCTGGCCGACAACGTCAACAATCTGCTGGATCTCGCGCGCCGGCTGTTCCACGTGCAGATTTTTCCGGCGAGCGTGTACTACATCAGCAATCTGCCGTCGGACGTCTACGTGAGCGACGTGCTCAAGGTATGCATCGCCACCTTCGTGCTCACGGTGCTGGCCACGCTGTATCCGGCTTGGCGTGCCGCGCGTACCCAGCCGGCGGAGGCGCTGCGCTATGAATAGCGCGATGGCGGCGATGCGACCTGACAACGACGCGGTGATCCGCTGCCGTGATCTGGTCAAGCACTTCACGGAAACCGGCCATGTCGTGGAGGTGCTGAACGGCGTGAATCTTGCGGTAGGCAAAGGCGAAACGCTCGCCATCGTGGGCGCTTCGGGTTCCGGCAAGAGCACGTTGCTGCATCTCCTGGGCGGGCTGGATTTGCCCACGCGCGGCGAAGTTGAGGTGAGCGGTCAGGCCATCAACCGCCTGAAGGATGCGGAGCGCGGGCTGCTGCGCAATCGCACCGTGGGTTTCGTGTATCAATTCCATCACCTGTTGCCGGAATTCACCGCGGTCGAAAACGTGGCCATGCCGTTGCTGATCCGCGGTATCGGCACCGGCAAAGCCAGGGAGCAGGCCGTGGCCTTGCTGCAACGCGTCGGACTGGGCGCGCGTCTGAATCACAAGCCGGGACAGTTGTCCGGCGGCGAACGCCAGCGCGCGGCGGTGGCGCGTGCGCTCATTCACCGCCCCGCGGTGGTGCTGGCCGATGAACCCACCGGGAATCTCGACCTGCATACCGGCGATCAAGTGCACGAACTCATGCTGGAATTGAACCGCGATTTCGGCACCAGCCTGATTCTCGCGACGCACGATCTGCGTCTTGCCGGGCGCATGGAACGCATCCTGCACCTGGAAGATGGCGTGTTGCATGCCTGACACACGTAACAGCGAGATGGCGTTTGAAGCCGGCCGCATTGTGTGACACCGCAAATTGCCAACCACCAGGATACGGCGGCGCCCGATTTCCTCGGCCATCCGCGTATGCTGTGGATGCTGCTGGCCGCCACGGTCGGAATCAATTTCGCGTTCTACGGATTCCGCGCGTTTCTCGCGCCGTATGTCGCGGATACGTTCTTTTCCACCCTGCCGCACTCCGAGGCGCTGAAACAGGCGAATCTTCTGTTTGCGGGTTTCGGCGCGCTCCTGTACGCCGCCACCATCGTCGGTGGCTGGGTCGCGGACAACGTGCTCGGCGAAGTGCAGGCATTGCGCCTGTCCTTGTGGCTCACCATCATCGGACTGGTGTGCATGGCCCTGCCGGGCCGTGAGGCCTTTTTGCTGGCGCTCGCGTTTTACATCCTGTCCGCCGGTCTCAACATTCCGCTCACGGTGTTGATCGGACGGAATTATCTGAAGACCGATCCGCGTCGTGATGCGGGTTACACGCTTTTCTATATGGCCATCAATCTGGGCGGGTTTGTCGCGCCGTTCGTGTGTGCTTCCTGGATTGGTGTGCATTACGGTTTCCGCTGGGGCTTCATTCCTGCGGCCGTCGTTGCCCTGGCCGCGGCACTGATATACGAGTGGCAACACCGCCGCGTGCCAACCTCGGGCGAACGCGTGCGTTTCAAGCACCGCTGGTCCACGCCGGTCGTGATGGCGGTCACGCTGCTGCTTTCCTGGCCCTGCATGCTGCTCCTGGCACATCCCGGCATTTTGATGATCGTGGTGTATGCATTGATGGCGTTGCTGGTGCTGTACTTCGTTGTCCGCAGCCTGCGACGCGGCGACCAGGTGCAAAGCCATCGCTATCTCGCAATGCTACTGCTGTTCATCGCACTGGTGTTGTTCTGGTCCTGGAGCCTGCAGAGCGCCAGTTCGCTGAATTTCTTTGCGCGTGATTACGTGAACGCGCCGTTCAACTTCACCTGGTACCAGTCGGCCAACCCGCTTTACATCCTGATTTTCGCCATACCGATTGCGCTTCTGTGGCCGTGGCTGGACAAGCGCGGCATCAATCCTTCAACGCCGCGCAAATTCGGCATCGGGCTGCTGCTGGTAGCCTTGAGTTACGGGGTAATGCTGTACGCAACACGTTTCATGGTGATGAGCGACGGCCGCATCACCTGGTGGCCGCTGCTGGTCTGGTATCTGTTGTCCACGCTCGGCGAGCTGGCGCTTTCGCCCATCGGTTACGCCATGATCGGCAAGCTCGCGGCACCGGAGGAGGCTGCGCTTGCCATGGGGGGCTGGTTTTTCGGCGTGAGCGTGGCTTATGACCTGTCCGGCCAGATCGCCGCCATGACCACGAGCGGCGGCATCGGCGGGTACTCACAGGTGTTCGCATTGCTTTTGGTGGTTGGGGTCGCGATCGCAATCATCTACCTGGTGGCGGCGCCCTGGATCGTGAAACTCATGCACGGCGTGCATTGATTGCGCCGGCGAGATCTGCATCTGTTTACGGGCGTGTCGACGGTTTTTGGGCTGCGCGCAGGCGTGCACGCTTGCGCCAGCGCATGCGGATGGATATCTGCCAAAGCACGCTGAGCGTCACGTAACCGATCAGCGCCAGCAGCATGCCGCCCACAATGCAGCCGAGCCACAGCGGCTCCCAGATGCGCGACAGTTCCATGAACAGCCAGTCGAATGACAGGTGGCGCGGAAACGGGTGGTGGTGCAGGTGCAGCAGCAGGGCGCCGAGGCGGTAATTGCCGTAGTAAATGGCACCGAAGGTCAGGGGGTTGTTGAACCATACCGTGAGCACGGCCAGCGGCAGGTTTAGGCGCCAGTAGAACGCCGCCAGCACCGCCAGCAGCATGTGACCGGGGATCGGCAGACAACAGATGAACAGGCCGATGGCGATTGCGCCGATGCTGCCGTGGCGGTTCACATGCCACAAAGCCGGGTCGTAGAGCTTTTTCCGGAACGGCCGCACGTACCATTTACCGCTGAGCTTCGCGCGCAGCTTTTGCCGATCCGGCATCAGCTTGTTGAGGAACTTGCGTGGCATGGGGCGGGAGCGTCTCCTGGGCACACTCGGGGTTTGCAAGTGCTGCGGGACAAACCTGTAAACTGGTGGGGGCTTGGCAGCACGCGGTTGCGGATGCACACGCCGTGCGGCCATTATTCCATGCTCCGGGGGCAGGGACGAAATCGTGGCAATCGCAGGGATCGCGATGTTGGCGGGCGTGCTGGCGGTGCTGGCACTGCCGGCGTTGCCTTCCTGGCAGGGAGTGTTGCTGATCGGCGGGCCCTTGGCATTGCTGCTCTGGCTGTGGCGGCCGGCACGCAAGTTCATGTGGGTGTTGGTCGGTTTCGCGTGGTGCTGGTTTTGTGCCCAGCAAAACATCAATCTGCGATTGGCGCCGGCGTTCGAGGGCCGTGATCTCAACCTCAGCGGCTGGGTAGCCTCTATTCCCCAGATACGTTCCGAATACGCGAGCTTGGAGTTCGCGGTCGAGCAACTCGACGGCCGCGCGCCCGGCCGCGGCATTCCCCGACTTGTGCGCTTGAGCTGGTCCGATCTGACCACGGTGCCCGGAGCCGGGCAGTACTGGCAGCTCAGGGTGCGCCTGAAACGGCCGCACGGGTACATGAATCCCGGCAGTTTCGACTACGAAGGCTGGCTGTTCCGGCATGGCATCGGCGCCACCGGCTATGTGCTGCGCGCACAGGCCAAAATACTCGCGGGCGGAGAACGATTCCCATTGTTGCGCGCACGTGCCGCAACTCTGCGGGCCATGCGCACGGCACTCGGCGACCATGCGTTTGCCGGCGTAGCCGGCGCACTTGCGATCGGCGAACGCGGCGCCATTGATGTCGAACAGTGGCGCGTGTTTCAAAACACCGGCACCGCGCATCTGGTTGCGATTTCCGGCTTGCACATCGGCCTGGTGGCCGGGCTGGTATTGCTGCTGATCCGATTCCTGTGGCGGCGCAGCGCCTGGCTGTGTACGCGCGTGCCGGTACCGGTGGCCGGAGCGTATGCGGCCTTGCTGGCCGCTTCCATGTACGCCGCCATGGCCGGATTCTCGGTGCCTACGCAGCGTGCGCTCATCCAGTTGGCGGCGATTGCCGGCGCAGTGCTCCTGCGGCGGCATGCGCGCCCCTGGGACATGCTCGGGCTCGCATTGCTCGGCGTGCTGTTGCTCAATCCGCTGTCGGCGGGCGAAGTCGGCTTCTGGCTGTCGTTCAGCGCGGTGGCGGCAATTTTTTACGTATTCAGCGGGCGGCTGCACCTTAATCGCGGCAAGTTGATACAGTTGCTGCGCACGCAGTGGGCGGTGGGCATCGGTCTGCTGCCGCTGCTGGTGTACTTCTTCCAGCGTGCCACGCTGGTTGCGCCGCTCGCCAATTTTGTGGCAGTGCCGGTTTACAGCCTGCTGGTATTGCCGCTGATTCTGGTGGGCGTGGTGTTGCTGGGAGTCTGGCCGTGGGCCGGCGCATTGATTCTCAAGCTGGCCGTCGGAATCATGGCGATTACCTGGCCGTTGTTTGCATACCTTGCGGATATGCCGGCTGCACAGTGGCACGCGCCCGAGCCTTCTGTGCTGCTGCTGGCCTGTGCCGTCGCAGGCACATTCTGGCTGATGCTGCCGCGGCGCATGCCGGCGCGCTGGCTGGGCGCGCTGTTGCTGCTGCCGTTGTTCGTGCATCGGCCGCAGGTGATTCCCCAGGGCGGATTTAATCTGGCAGTGCTGGACGTGGGCCAGGGTTTGTCTGCAGTAGTGCGCACCGCGCGCCACACGCTGGTGTATGACACCGGCCCCGCGTTTTCGGAGTCCGATACCGGGCAGCTCGTGGTGATTCCCTGGCTGCGCAGCCGCGCACTCGGCGCGCCGGATCTCACAATCGTGAGTCACGCTGACAACGATCATGCCGGCGGCTTGCGCAGTCTGCGCGCGGCCTGGCCGGCAATGCCCGTGCTGTCCGGTGCGCCGGCACGCGTGGCCGGCGCCAAGCGCTGCCAGCGAGGCCAGAGTTGGGAATGGGACGGCGTGCATTTCGAAATCCTGTCACCCGATGTGGATGGCCCCAGCGACGGCAATGATGCTTCGTGTGTGTTGCAGATCACAGGCGCCAGCGGCAACGCGCTGCTGGTCGGCGATCTGATGCGCGAGGGTGAGCTGCGCCTGCTGCAGCGCGACGTGGCGCGCCTGGGCAGCGACGTGCTGGTGGTGCCGCATCACGGCAGCCGCACTTCGTCCAGCGCGGAATTCATCGAGGCGGTGGCGCCGCGCTTCGCGCTGTTCCCGGCGGGCTATCGCAACCGCTGGGGTTTCCCCAACCCGCAGGTCGTGCAGCGCTATCGGGATGCGGGTGCGAGCCTGCTGGACACGGTGTCCTCGGGCACGGTGGAAATGCGCATGTGGCCGGGGCAGGAACCCGTGGTGATCAGCCGCTGGCGACTGGATCACGCACGCTTCTGGACGGCCGAGTAAGCGGCGGGCAGCGTTCGCCCCGCCGGTAAAATCCAGTATCATGCCCGGGGTTCGGCGGCGGGCACGCAGTGCATGATTGAAATCATCAAATCCGGCGGTTGGCTGATGCTGCCGCTCATCCTGTGTTCCATCCTGGTAGTGGCCATCGTGGCGGAACGCCTGTGGACGCTGCAGACGCGGCGCGTGGCCCCGGAGCATCTGGCGGCGCAGGTCTGGAACTGGCTGAAAAACGGTGAGCTTGACGATGAGCGCCTGCAGGCGCTGCGTGCCGGCTCGCCGCTGGGCCGCATCCTGGCGGCCGGGCTGGAGCAGCGCCACGCAAGCCGCAGCGCGATGAACGAAGCCATCGAGGATACCGGGCGGCACGTGGTGCACGAACTCGATCGTTACCTGATCACGCTCGGCACCATCGCCAGCATTTCGCCGCTGCTCGGCCTGCTGGGCACGGTGCTCGGCATCATGCATGTGTTTGCCGCGATTTCCACTTCCGGGCTCGGCAATCCGGCGATGCTGGCCGGCGGCATTTCCCAGGCGCTGATCACCACGGTTGCGGGTCTGACAGTGGCGATACCTGCGTACGTTCTGTATCGCTACCTGCGCGGCAAGGTGGACGAACTGGTAGTGCGCATGGAGCGCGAGACCACGCGCCTCATGCACGCGGTGCGCAGCGCGTACACTGAACGGCAGGCGCTGCCCGCCCTCAAGGCCGTGAGCGCGGGCGAGGGGCGTGCATGAAGCTGCGCGCGCGCAAATGGGAAGAGCCGGAGTTGAACATCATCAACTTCGTGGACGTGATGCTCATGCTGCTGGTGTTCTTCATGATGACCACGCATTTTATCCAGAACACCAGCCTGGCGGTCGAACTGCCCACGGCCAGTGTCAGTCCGTCGCCCAACCGGCTCACGGGCGTTGAAGTGACCATTGACTCCAGCGGCCATTACTACGTCAACCAGAAAGCGGTGGCAGGCACCAGCCCGGATGCAATCCGCGCTGCGATCTTGGCAGCGACTGGGGAACGACGTGACCTGCCTGTCATTTTGCGCGCTGATGCACGCTCCAGTCATCAGTCCGTGGTGACGGTGATGGATGTGGCCGGTGCATTGGGGTTCACGCAACTGCAAATTCTCACTACTAATTCCCCAGCTGGAAATTGACGTGAGCCTATCTCAAAACTGCTGCGCTGGGCATAACGTTGTTACACGCCGGCTCGAATTGGCCGCTTCCGGCATCCTGCATTCCGCGGCACTTGTTCATCCCTGTTCATCGCTCAGATACTGGCGTGTACACTCCCCTTTCTCGCCGTCGCGGCACGTCGCATGCGGCGTGCCGTTCTGCCTACGAT
>JBOIAZ010000111.1:0-9375 GCA_050739175.1 Gammaproteobacteria bacterium | reverse complement strand
GCTGTTAACCGCGTAGCGCCGCGGCAAGGCTTTGCTGGTACGCAGCGGCAAAACTATGGTGAAACGCACACACACAACGCCAATTAATTCAGTTGTGGGCCCGCCAGGACTTGAACCTACATCAGATGGGGGCGCTTATACCTGAGCGCTATGAGCATTTGGATGCGTAGGATTGGCATCGCGGAATTCAAGTAAATCTTTGCCACGCTGAAATTCAAGTAATTCATTGCAAAATGGCAAAGAATTGCTTCAAAGTTCACAAATGATCTTGTGCGTGACAAAGATGGTGGCCAGGGGCGGAATCGAACCACCGACACGCGGATTTTCAGTCCGCTGCTCTACCAACTGAGCTACCTGGCCATATTGCCCGAGTGTTAAACCATCCCTGGTGCGCTGACCGGCCCCGACATCGTGTCGGGTCGTTCGCCGGGCGCGAAGCAGTGCTTCGCGGAAATCTCCCGGCTCACCCCAGCTCGGCCACTGCGCTGCGCAATCCTGCTTCGCTCATGGTCCAGGGCAGGCTTCCTGTCTGCCCGCTCGAAGCTTCGCTTCTCGCCCTGCCTCGCGTTCGGCCGGATCGAGATGCCACCGGCATCTCGATTAAATCACCGCCCTCACCCAACTGAGCTACCTGGCCAAGCTGAAATGGCTGAGATTGGGAGGAAATCAGGGCCGCTATTAAAACTGTCGCGGCTTTGCGGGTCAAGAGCCAATCGCGATTTTTGACACTCTGCCGATAGCGGACTAGGCTTCGGTCGGAGCGTGAAAAATGAAGCCGCAAACCATAGCCAGCTCCGAGCCCACCGCAACCCCGATGCTTGACCGCTTCCGCGCGGTGCGCGCGCTTAGCGCGGATTTGTGCCGCACGCTCGCGCCCGAGGACATGGTGGTGCAGAGCATGCCGGACGCGAGCCCGGCAAAATGGCACCTCGCGCACACCACCTGGTTTTTCGAGACTTTTATCCTGGCGTCGCACGCACCGGGCTACCGGCCGTTTCATCCTCAGTACGCTTACCTGTTCAACTCCTATTACTACGGCGCGGGCCAAATGTACCCGCGGCCGGAACGCGGCCTGCTGTCGCGCCCCACGGTGGCCGAAATCCTCGGCTACCGCAGCCACGTAAACGAGCACATGCAGCGGTTGCTGGAGCGGCGCGCCGGCGACCCGCAATTTGAATTTCTGGTCACGCTCGGTCTGAATCACGAGCAGCAACACCAGGAATTGCTGCTCACCGACATCAAGCATCTGTTCTCGCTCAATCCGCTCAAGCCGGCGTGGCGTGACCTGTCCGCACCGCCCCGGCACATCGCACCGGCGCTGAAATTTGTTGCCCGGCCCGAGGGGATATTCCAGATCGGCCATGCCGGCGAGGGCTTCGCCTTCGACAACGAGACCCCGCGCCATCGCGAATTCCTGCGAGCACACGCGCTCGCCAACCAGCCGGTCGCGAACAACGAGTACCGGGAGTTCATCCGCGCCGGAGGCTATGCCAAACCGGAACTATGGTTATCCGACGGCTGGGCCACGGTGCAGCGCGAGCGCTGGAACCGGCCGCTTTACTGGAACGAAGATCTGACCGCGGAATTTACCCTCGGCGGGGAACGCGAACTCGATCCGGGCGCGCCCGTGTGTCACGTGAGCTACTACGAAGCGGATGCCTTCGCGCGCTGGGCCGGCGCGCGCCTGCCGACCGAGGCCGAGTGGGAGGTATGCGCCGCTGATCAGCCGTTGCGCGGAAATTTCCTGGATAGCGGGCGGTTCCATCCAGCCGCGGGTGCCACCGGGGCACCGCAAATCTACGGCGACGTCTGGCAATGGACCGTGAGCGCCTATGCGCCCTACCCCGGCTTCAAGCCGCTCGCGGGCACGCTCGGCGAATACAACGGCAAGTTCATGGCAAGCCAGATGGTACTGCGCGGCGGTTCCTGCGCCACGCCGGCCGATCACCTGCGCGCGAGCTACCGCAACTTTTTCTATCCGCAGCAGCGTTGGCAGTTCATGGGCTTGCGCCTCGCGAAGGACGCCTGAGGTGAAAATATCCCAGGCGCTTTCGGTCACCCTGCACGATTACGTGCTGCGCGCCGGCGACCTGCGCTCGGAAATCCTCGGCGGCCTGGCCGCGAGTCCCAGGACCCTGCCGTCCAAATACTTCTACGACGAACGCGGCTCGGAACTCTTCGACGCGATTTGCAAGCTGCCGGAGTATTACCTGACGCGTACCGAGTTCAGCATCATGGAAGCCGGCGCCACGGACATGGCAAACGCGCTCGGCCCGCGCGTGCTGCTGGTGGAACCGGGCAGCGGCGCCAGCATGAAAGCGCGCCTGCTGCTCGACAAGCTGCGCTGGCCGCGCGCGTACGTGCCGGTGGACATTTCACGCGAGCACCTGATCGCCGCCGCCGACCGCCTGAACCGGCATTACCCGGATCTCGAAGTACTGCCGGTGTGTGCGGATTTCAGCCAGCCGTTCGCGCTGCCCGCGCCGCGTCACGCCGCCGCACGCACGGTGATTTACTTTCCAGGCTCGACCATCGGCAACTTCGAGCCGGATGCAGTGGTTGCGCTCTTGACGCAATTCCGGCAGCTCGCCGGCCGCAGGGGCGCCTTGCTGATTGGCGTGGATCTGAACAAGGATCGCGGCGTACTTGAAGCCGCGTACAACGATGCCGCGGGCGTCACCGCGGCCTTCAACCTGAATCTCCTGGCGCGACTCAATCGCGAACTGCAAGGTGACTTCAATCCGCAACGCTTTCGGCACCGCGCCATTTATAATCAGGCGGAAGGCCGGATCGAAATGCACCTCGTGAGCGACGCCGATCAGGTCGTGCATATTGCCGGCGAGACCTTGCGGTTCCGCGCGGGCGAGGTAGTCGTCACGGAATACAGCTACAAGCACACGCTGCCGGGATTTGCCGCGCTTGCGGCGCAGACGGGCTGGAGCGTGCAGAAAGTCTGGACCGATGCTAAGCGCTGGTTCAGCGTGCAGTATCTGACGGCGGGCTAGGCGCCCGCGGCCGCCGGCGTCAATCCGGTGCGACCGCCACGCCGTCATTCCTCCGGCTGATAGCCCTTGGGTTTTTCGGAGCCACTACCGAAGAAAAACTTTTCCATCTCTTCCGCCAAGAACTTGCGCGCCTTGGGGTCAAGGGCGGACAGGCGGTATTCGTTGATGAGCATGGTCTGGTGCTGCAGCCATTGCTGCCACGCCTGTTTGCTGACCTGCGCGTAGATGCGCTGGCCGAGTTCGCCGGGATACGGCGGCCTTTCCAGGCCTTCGAGTTCCTCTCCCAGCAAGACGCATTTGACCAGGCGCGTCATTTGGCGATTCCTTGTGCTGTGCGCGTAATTGTTGCAGCAGTTTCTTCACCGGCGCCGCGAGGCCGAGACGCGGCTCACTCGCAAGCGCCACCCAGCGGCGGCCGGCATTATCGCCGATGCGGGCATCCGCCGCGATTTCGAGGTGCAAGGGTTCGATATCCAGATGAAAGTGACTGAACGTGTGGCGCAGTGCCGGCCAGTGCCGTTGTGTGTGTGGCGCTGAGCCGAACTCCTGCCGGCACCAATCGCCGGCCTCAGCCGAGGGCGGAATTTCAGGCAAACTCCACAACCCGCCCCAGATGCCAGCAGGCGGGCGGCGTTCGAGCAGTACGCGATCGCCGCAGGTGACGAGCAGCATGCGGGCGCGACGCACGGGTTTCTTTGTTTGCGGCCGTGGTGCGGGAAACGTGGTTTCGCGGCCGAGCGCGTGCGCGCGGCAGCCGGATGCCAACGGACATTCGCCGCAGCGTGGCTTGATTCGCGTACACAGCGTGGCGCCCAAGTCCATGACCGCCTGGGTGTAGGCCGCGACATTGGCGCGCGGCGTGTGCCGCTCGGCCAGCGCCCACAGTTTGTTTTCGATTTCCTTCTCACCCGGCCAGCCCTTGATAGCGTGATAGCGCGCAAGCACGCGCTTCACGTTGCCATCGAGGATCGCGTGGCGTGCGCCGCGTGCGAGCGCCAGAATGGCGCCGGCGGTGGAACGCCCGATGCCCGGCAGCGCCGCGACCTGTTCAAAGTCGTTGGGAAAACGCCCGTGGTGTTGGTCACGGACGATCCGCGCGGCGCGCTGCAGGTTGCGCGCGCGTGCGTAGTAGCCGAGGCCGGACCACAGGTGCAGCACCTCGTCGGCCGGCGCATCCGCGAGTGCGCGTGCGCTGGGGAAGCGCGCCAGGAAGCGGTGGTAGTAGTCCTTTACGGTCGCCACCTGCGTCTGCTGCAGCATGATTTCGGAGACCCACACCCGATAAGGCGTGCGCTGCCATTGCCACGGCAAGTCGCGGCGGCCGTGTACATGCCACCAGCGCAGCAGCACAGTGGATAGTCGAATCTCAGCGGGTGTGCGCGGCGGGGGCATGCGTGCTGGTGGATGCAGGCGGCAGATGCGCGCGCTCGCGCGCGAGTTTCTCGATACCGCGCGCGCTGAACTCGCCTTCAGCGCGCAGCTGGCTTTTGACCAGCGCCGGCCCGATGAGCGGCGGAATCCAGAATTCCGGCTCAATCGTCAGGTTCCATTGCATGCGCGTCCCCCGCCCTTCGGTCTGCAGATGCCAATCGGATTCGTCGTGTTTCACGTTGCTCAACTCCGGAATGGCGGCCGCGGTAAGCGTGCCAGGCGGCGCTTCCGTCACTTTCTGGATTTCCTTGATGGTATGGCAGAAAAACAGCACGCAGACGCGGCTCTCCACGTATACCAGCGCGGTGTGCGCATCCGGTCTTTCCAGCAGGCGGCTGCGCCGCACCACGCGGCTGATGCGCCTGAGGTGATTGTAATCGGTGAGCACCCGGTACACCTGCGGCAACGGCGCGTCCAGATACACATCGGCGCTCAACCGGTAAATGTCGCCGTCGCGGCTGACCTCGAGGCTGTTGAAGGTTGCGGCAGCGGCCGGTACACAGGTCGCCGTCAGCCACACCAGCACCAGGACAACCCATGCGCAGGCGCGCCTGCCCAGGATGCCTCCATGCGCTCTCACGTGATGCGCAATCTCAGGGCGGCGGGACGTGCAGGATCCCCTTGAGCTTGTTTTCGAGTTTCTTGCGCAATTCCTCTTTCTTCTTGCTGAGCTCGTTCTGCACCGCCCCGCCGATGTCGGGGCGGATGCTCGGGCTGGAGAGCGTACCGCTGATCTGCAGCGGGATGGTCTTGCCGGCAAGGCCGCTCACACTGGTACCGGCGCCCAGCTTGGGTGTGCCGGTGATGTGGGCCTTGAGTTTGTAATCCAGCGTGTTTTCCGCCAGATCCAGCTTGCCGCTGCCATCGAGATTCAGGAACGGCAGTTGTGCCACCAGATCGCGGTTGTCGAGCACGCCGTTGCGGATGTCGCCGCTGCCCCGCAAGGTGGCAAATTCCGTCTGATTGGCGGCCGGCGGCGGCGCGGGCTGATGCCCGGCCAGCGCTTCGGCACGCGCAATGGCATTCCATATATTGATGCCCTGGATGGCGCCGTTCCTGAACGCGAAACTCATTTTGCCATTCAGGGTGTGGCGGATCTCGCCCACCGTCGGTCCGAGTGCGCGCGTGTTGACCTGCAGATTGGCGGTGCCGCTCAGACGTTTCACGCCGAGCAAGTCCTGCAGCAACCCGCCCGCCTGCACGTTCTGCAGGCTCAGGTTTTCGGTGACGACGGGCGCGTCGCTGTTGGCATCGATGCGCACGCTGCCGGTGAGCGCGCCGCCATAGAGTTGTGCTGAAAGCGGATTGACCTGCACTATGCCGCCGGCGGCGTGCACGCTCACGCTCAGATCGCTGCTCCGGGTATTGAGCAGCGTAAGCTGCCCGACATGCAACTGGCCGTCGACATTCAGCGCGCGCAAGGTGCGCACCGGCAGGCTGATCTTGTTGATGTCGGTGGGTTCGCGCGGCTGCGCGGGCGTCGCGGCTTTCTGCGGCGGCAGGTAACGGTCGGCATTGAGCTGATTCACGTTCAGGTTGAATTCCAGCGCCCGGCTCTTGAAATCCTTGACGCTTACGGTGCCGGTCAGCGCGCTGTCGTCCAGCTTGAAGTTCAGGTCCTGCACGGTGACGGCATCACTGGAGCTCACGAAGTTCAGCGAACCTGACGCGTGGGCGAGCGCCTGCGGATCGCGGGTATCGGCCAGGCTTGCGTGACCCAGCGCGGTGAGTACCGCGCGCGGCGAGAACGGCGCCAGCGTCAGACTGCCATTGAAGCTCGGCTGATCATGCAGGCCGCGGCCTTCGGCATCGGCCTGCAGCTTCACGCCGTAGGCGCTGGCCGTAAGACCGTTGACCGCGAGCGTGCCGGCATCCATGTTCAGCGCCCCCTGCTGCCACATCAATTGCGCCTGCACCTTGCCGCCGGGAACCGCATCGCCGCTGGCGCTGAATTCGAGCCGGGCATTGCTGGCGGTGTAGATCTTGTGCACCAGATCCGCCGACACTGTGCCCTTGAAATCCGCGTGTCCGCTGAGCTGCGGGTTGGTGCCGCTGAAATCAAAACCGGTGGACACGCGCATTGGTTTGCCGGAGGCAAACGCACCCATGTCGAACTGGAAATTGCTGAGGACGTACTGCTGGTGCTTTTGCGCGTCGCGCCACACCAGGCCGCTGTTGGTGACGCTGAAGCCCTGCATCTGCAGATTGGCCAGGCCCTTGCCGGACGTGCGGCCCGCGGACGGCGTTGCGCCGCTGCCGCTTTTCAGGTGATTGAGAACGTCCTGCCAGTTGTTTTGGCCGCGGGCGTCGTGCTCCAGGTCAAGCTGCAGGCCGTCGAGCTTGACGGTGCCGACTTCGATCTTGCCGCGCAACAGCGGCCAGAATTTCACGTGCACGTCGGTTTCATTCATGCTCGCGAACGGCGTGTTGCCGAAACCCGGCGCGTTGCTGAGCGCCATCGGCCCGATCTGCGCGCCCAGCCACGGGAAAATCGAGAGCTTGATGTTGCCGGAAATGCTGAGTTCGCGGCCGGTCTTGTCCTGGACGGCTTTGGCAATCTGCGGCTTGACATCGTTGGGATTGATGACGAACGGCAACACGATCACCAGAATGATGATCACCGCGATGATGCATGCGACCACGATGCCGGCAATTTTCCACGGCCGATGCGGCGAGTGGGCGGGCGGCGTGCCGGGTTTGCGTTCGGGAAGATGCGGCTTGGTCGGCATGATGATCCCTCAAACGAAAAGCGGCCGGCGCAAAAATGATGCGCGCGTCCCACTGCGGAAATGCCTGGGGACTCGGCCTATCACGGGCGGTTCCCCTCTGTTCAACGCAATAACCCTGGAGCGGGTGATGGGTGAGACCGGTGTCTCTATCGAAATGCCGGTGGCATTTTGATCCGGTCGAACGCCCGGTCATGGGCTCGAAGTTACACTTCGAGCGGGGCCGCAGGATGTGGCCCCTGGACTTGTGAGCAGAGCAGGACAGCGAAGCTCACAAGGCCGGTCTGGTATGCCCATCATCGATAATTCCGCTGCGCTCCACCTCAATAATACTGGAGCGGGTGATGGGTGAGACCGGTGTCTCTATCGAAATGCCGGTGGCATTTTGATCCGGTCGAACGCCCGGCCATGGAAGGCCGGGCTGGTCAGCCCACCAGGGACGGTCCGCTGCGCTCCACCTCAATAATACTGGAGCGGGTGATGGGAATCGAACCCACGTTAGCAGCTTGGGAAGCTGCAGTTCTACCATTGAACTACACCCGCGCGCGGTTCATTCTAGCAGCAAGCTGAAAACCTCCGGTACTGACGGACGCCTGTTCGTGCCCACTCTCCCCGGTGCCGCCTGCGGTAGAATGCAGGCAGCGAAGCGCCCGACGTGCAACATGCAAATCCAGCTCAACGGCACCCCCACGGACATCCCCGATGCCCTCAGCGCAGGTGAGCTGCTCGACCGGCTGGAACTCGCCGGCCGGCGCGTGGCGCTGGAAGTGAACGGTGAGATCGTGCCGCGCAGCACGCACCCGGGATACCGCTTCCACCCCGACGACAAGGTGGAAATCGTCCACGCCATAGGGGGTGGTTGAAAGCGGTGCAGTGCACGGCACACCCAGTGGGTGTTCCATACCGCCGCGCAGTCGACCGGGATCGAGTGACAAGTTGAATTGCCCAGCCTGATGCGTGAAGGATGTTGCGTCCAGAGAACCCCAGATGAATACCGCTATCCAGTCAATCAATCAGTCCGCCGGCGTGTTCACGGTTGCCGCACATGAATTCCATTCGCGCCTGCTGATCGGCACCGGAAAGTACAAGGACCTGGATGAAACGCGGCGCGCGGTCGAGGCCAGCGGCGCGGAGATCGTCACCGTGGCGGTGCGCCGCACCAACATCGGCCAGAAAAAAGACGAGCCGAATCTGCTGGAGGTGCTGCCGCCATCGAAGTACACCATCCTGCCGAACACCGCCGGCTGCTACACCGCGGAGGACGCGGTGCGCACCTGCCGCCTGGCGCGCGAATTGCTCGACGGCCGCACGCTGGTGAAACTCGAAGTGCTGGGCGACCAGAAAACCCTGTACCCCAACGTCACCGAAACCCTGCAGGCCGCCGCGACGCTCGTCAAGGACGGGTTCGAGGTCATGGTGTACACCACCGACGACCCGCTCATCGCCAAGCGCCTCGAAGAACTCGGCTGCGCCGCCGTCATGCCGCTGGGCGCGCCGCTCGGCTCGGGTCTCGGCATCCGCAACCCGTACAACATCCTCACCATCGTGGAGAACGCGCGCGTGCCCATCCTCGTGGATGCCGGCGTGGGCACGGCCTCGGACGCCACCATCGCCATGGAACTCGGTTGCGACGGCGTGCTCATGAACTCCGCCATCGCGCACGCAAAAAATCCGGTGCTCATGGCGAGTGCCATGAAAAAAGCCATCGAATCCGGGCGCGAAGCGTTCCTCGCCGGACGCATGCCGAAGAAGCGTTTCGCCTCGGCCTCCTCGCCCATCGAGGGGCTGTTCTTCTGAAATCACCGTGGGAGCGACGGTCTCCGTCGCGATGTTTCTGAATCGCGGTCGGTACGACCGCTCCCACAAGATATAAGCTCTCCGACAGTAACAACCACATGAACACTCTCCCGGCTCTTCCGCCACGAGGCCGTGGCATCCGCAGCTTCGTGCTGAGACAAGGCCGGATCACGCGCGGCCAGCGTTCCGCCTTCATCAGGCTGATGCCGCGCTACGGTCTGGATCCCGCGCACGGCGCGTTCGATTTCACCTCCACATTCGACCGCGAAGCCCGCCGCACGCTCGAAATCGGTTTCGGCAACGGCGAGGCGCTACTGGTGCTGGCGCGTGCCCATCCCGAGGAGGATTTTCTCGGCGTCGAAGTGCATCGGCCGGGAATCGGCCGGCTGCTGTTGGCGCTGGAAGCGGAACAGTTG
>JBOIAZ010000110.1:0-16213 GCA_050739175.1 Gammaproteobacteria bacterium | reverse complement strand
TGGCGTTTTATTCTCATTGGGACGACGCGCGACGTCTCAAGCGACAGATGCGTGGCGCGGCGCTGGTTAATTTCTTGATGCACCTGATTCCCGGCGCGCTCAAAACCGCCCGCCAGATGGGCGGCATCGCGGTGCTGGAGCGACAATAAACGCTCAGTGCCGCGGTCGCGCCTCAATGCCGTCCAGATAGTCGGCGCCGAGTTCCTGCATCTGATCCTGAATCCACGCCTGGCGCCGCTGCAGATAAGCGGACGGATCGGTGACGCTGGAGCGATCCGGCGAGGGCAACGCGGCGGCCAGGAGCGCCGCCTGCGCCGGGGTCAGTTGCGCCGGCGCATTGCCAAACAGCTTTCGCGCGGCCGCGCCCACGCCGAATACATTGCTGTCGAACTGCGCGGTATTGAGATACATCTCCAGAACGCGCTGTTTCGGCCACAGTGCATCAATCAACACGGTGAAATAAGCCTCCAGCGCCTTGCGGAAGTAGTCACGGCCGGACCATAGATACAGGTTCTTCGCAGCCTGCTGGGTGATGGTGCTGGCGCCGCGCATGCGCCGGCTCGCGCGGTTGTGATGCAGCGCCTTTTCGATGGCATCGAGATCGAAGCCGCGATTGTAGGGAAAGGTCTGGTCTTCGGAGGCAACCACCGCCAGCGGCATGGCGGGCGCCATGTCCGAGTAATCCACCCAGCGGTAGTCGATGCGCGCCCGCGGCTGGCCGTGAGTCTGCAGATACAACAGGCGCTGCTGCATGAAAGCGGTGGTGGCCGGATTGACCACGCCACGGAACGCAACGCCCACCACGGTCGCAAGCAGCGACAACCAGATGATCGTCAATAGCCGCCAGCCCAGGCGCCGCCACCAGCGCGGCGCGGCCTGCGGCGATTCAGACATATGCATGAATTCCGCGCCGCGTCAGCAGATACACGGCGAAACTCGGCAGCCAATGGCTGCCCTCGTAGTGCTCCTCGGAAACCGCCGCGAGACCGGCGTGCGCGTGCGCACGCGCGGCGGCCAGCAGCGCCTCACGACGCGGATCGCCGTCGGGCAACACCGATTCCACGCCCTGCAGCATCCAGGCACGACTGAGCGTCAGGCCGTCGAGATGCGCAAGCTTGCCGTCGGCACGATCACGTGATGGCACCGGCTGCACCCACGGTGATCTTCCTCCCGGGGGAATCTGCGGCATGAATTTGCTCAACCAGCTTGCAAACTCGGTCCGCGGCAGCACGCGCCGCAGCAGGTCGGCTTCCGCCAATACGGGCGACAGGAAATCGTGACCCGAAGGCTCGTACGCCAATGGCGCGTTGCTGTCGCCCGAATAAAAGTCGCGGCTGCGGCTCTGCACCAGCGTCGCGAGTGCCACTTGCCCGGTGCTGCGCGCATAGTCGTGCAGCAGGCCGAGCGCGAACGCGGTGTTGGCATGTTCGCCGCTGCGGATGGCGTGACTGAGTTTTGGCAGCCACTCCGAGAAACGCGCCACCGCCAGTTCTTCCAGCGGCCGCAACGCCGCACGCCAATGCCGCGCCTGGGCTGAACCCCACTCGTGCAATTCGCTGGCGAGTTGCAGCAGCCAAGCCAGACCGTAGGGCCGCTCAAATCCGGCACGGCGGGGCGCGTCGAGATAACGGCATTCCGCACCAATGTTGGCGGCGTCGAGATGCGCTGCCAGAAGCGCACACGCAGACTCCTGGAACTGCGCCTGCGGCATTAGCCGCAGCAGCCGCACCAGCAGCCAGTGATTGTGCACCGCCGAATGCCAGTCGTAACTGCCGTAGAACGCCGGGTGCAGCGCGCGCGGCGTGCGCACATCGCCATCATCGTTCAACAGGTGCTGGAGGTGATTGGGATATTCGCACGCGACGTTTTCGAGGGCGATGCGCGCGAAGCGTTCCGCGGTAGGCGTATCCAGGGCGGCCGGAACCTGGGTCACAAGTCCACCTGCGCGACATCGGCGAGTGCGATTTCGGCGCCCAGAAAACGGCCGCCCACGCGCGCAAAACGCTCGGCGTCGTCCGTGGCGAGGAACCGGTGCCAGCCGCGGGAACCCGTGGCACACGCCAGCTGCTGTTGCGTCAGCGTATCCGCAATTGTCTGCGCCACGGTTTCGCCGGAATCCACCAGCGCCACCTCCGCACCTGCAACCTGCAGGATGGTTTCCCGGAGCAGCGGGAAATGCGTGCAACCCAGCACCAGACAATCCAGGCCGTCACGGGTTTTTTCCGCGAGCAGCGGCTGCAGGTATTCGCGCGCCACCGCCTCCACCAGCGGCCCTCGGGTCCAGCCTTCCTCAACAAGCGCCACGAACAGCGAACAGGCCTGCGAAAACACGCGCGCGTTGGCGCGTCGCGCGCGGATGGCGCGCTCATAGGCACCGCCGCGCACCGTGCTTTCAGTGGCGAGCACCGCGATGTGGCCGCTGCGCGAGGCGCGCACGGCGGCTTCGGCGCCTGCTTCAACCACGCCGACGACCGGCAGCGGCGCAAATTCCGCCGCGAGTGCCGGCATCGCGACCGCCGAAGCGGTGTTGCAGGCCACCACCAGCATCTTTATGCCGCGATTCACCAGATGTGCGGCCGCCTGCAACGCGTAACGCGTCACCGAGTCGGCACTCTTGGTGCCGTAAGGCAGACGTGCGGTGTCGCCGAGATACAAAAGTCGCTCGGCCGGCAGCCGCGCGGCAATCGCATGCAATACCGTCAGGCCGCCGACGCCGGAATCGAAAATGCCGATGGGCAACGGCACGCGCTCGCGTGCGGGAAGTGGTGTGCGGCTCATGCGGAAGGATTTTAGGGCTGACCAAGTCATCATCCCACAGCAGTGCCGCGGACCCAAATCCGGGTAGCGGGCGCGATACCCGGAGCCGGGTTTGGCATCCGGTTTGCTTGGATATCACTGGGGAGACGCGGGACAGGCGCGCGTCGGCCGAACCTCCGCGGCCGGCAGCGCCCTGTTTTAGTGGGCTGCAGGACGTGCCCGCTACCCGAAACTTGATGCGTGGATAGGCATCTGCGCGGCTCCACAGGACGTGGAGGCGGACTTGTCATGCGGCGGGACGCCGGCATGGCAAGTCCTTTTTTTGCCCTACTTCTGTGCGGCACTGACAAGGCTTGTCAGGATTTGCCAAGCCCGTCAGCCACTGACCCGACCGGTCAGACAGGCAAAGCCCGTCGAAAGACCCGCGCCGCCAGCCGCAGGCGCCTCCCGTTGTCGAGCAGCTGCCGCCCTGCGGATTCCCGCGCACTCAAAGCAGCAATGCCCTCAGTCTGATGCGGCTCCCGGTCAACTGGCGTTGCACCGTCGCGCGCCTCGGCGCCGAAAACCGTATGGCCACCGGGCCTCGCCGCTTTGCAATCGCTATAATTCAGCTGCCGGTGTGATACACACCTCGCGAAAATCAAACCTTACAAAGGCATGCACATGGGTAAAGGTGACAAAAAATCCGCACGCGGCAAGATCTGGCGCGGCAGCTACGGCAACACGCGGCCGCACCGTGCCGCACACGCGAAATCCGCCACTGCGGGCGTGCGCGACAGCAGAAAGAGCAGGAAAAAATAATTCGGGGCTGCGCGGCCGGATGCCGGGCGCGGAGCGTGGTTGCGCGCCGTTACATCACTACGTGGCGCACAACGCCGGTCAGCACCGGCAAGGCAAGGTGCTGGAATCGCGGGCTCAGCCCCAGCGGCTTGATCAGCATCTTGACGCTCATCTCGTGCGGGAAATGGCGGCCGGCGGCGCGCCGGCAGCGGCGGCGCAGATCCCGGTATACGCGCTTGTCGAATGGTGTGTCCGGGTGGCTGGCGCGGTATACATGCTTCATCGCAATCAGCCCATCCTCGCCGTCTATCATTTTCAGCCGATGCCAGAGTGCACGCAGCGTGCGCCCGCGGCCGGCACCCTCGCGCGCCCGGTATATGTGGAAATAATGATAGAAGTGCTTGTAGTGACGCACCTCATCCTCGCGGATGTGGTCGGTCAGCGCGCTCAGCACCGGATCGCGGCTCAAGCGGCTCAAGGTGGTGTAATACGTGGCGGTGCCCATTTCCACCACGCAGCGCGCCGCCATTTCCATGCTGTGCGTGGGCTCGAGCAGTTCCAACTTGCAACAACGTGAATATTCGGCAAAAAAACCGCGGTAGGCCTGCTCCCAGTCAAACTCCGGCCACACCGCCCGCACGTAGCATTTGAGCGCCTGCCCATGCTGCAGCTCCTCGTGCTCCCAGTGGTTCTGCAGCCACTCGGTGACCTCGGCATTGCCGGCGAAATACTCAATGAGGTTGCGGGTGTAGAGATCCGTGGTGATTTCAATGAACGAGGCGCTGGTCACCAGGTAGAACAGTTCTTCGTGCTTCGCAACCGCTTCGCGCCGAATGGCGTGCCAGGGAATGTCGTCCAGCGTCCAACGTTGCTGGGATGCGTAGCCCGCGGTCGCGACTGGCATGTGCGCCCTCCTGGTATCCGTGTGTGATGGCATTTTACGCCAACTGCGCCCGTGGTCCGGACTGGTGCGTGCACTCGCGGATGACGCACGCCCGGGGCCGCGCTAGAGTAAGATATTGAAATTTGCAGGAGAGTTCCGGTGATTCCTGTCCGCCGTATCTCCATTAGTGCGCTGGTCGCCGCATTGTTGCTGCTGGGCGGCTGCGTAACCAACCCTTATTTACCCCCAGCCGATGTGGCCGCGCCGCCAAGCACGGCTACGGTGCTGCCCGATGGTCTTGCCTACCAGGTGCTGAGTTCCGGCACCGGCAGTGTGCGTCCCACGCTGGACTCGGTGATTAGCGTGAATTACACCGGCTGGACCACGGACGGGCGAAAATTCGACAGTACGGTCAATCCCGACGGCAGCACCTCGCCCGCCACTTTCCCACTCAACAAGCTCATCCAGGGCTGGCAGGAGATGCTGCCGCTGATGGTCGCAGGCGAGCGCGTGCGCGTGTGGATACCCGGCAAGTTGGCGTATGACAACCGCAACCGCCCCGGTGCCCCCAAAGGCATGCTGGTTTTCGACATCGAGCTGCTGAGCTTCAAGTAACTATATCCCCGGCTTTCAGGAGCCGCCCACATGCGCAAGCTGAGCCTGCTGCTTTTTGCCTTGTGTTTCGCTGCCCTGCGTGTCGCAGCGCAACCCGCGCCCGCGCCGCTCGCCGACCTAGATAGTTACGTACAGAAAATTATGCATGACTGGCAGGTGCCGGGCCTTGCAGTTGCCGTGGTCAAGGACGGCAAAGTGGTGCTGGCACGCGGTTACGGGGTGCGCGCACTTGGCCAGCCCGGAAAGGTGGACGCCAACACGCTGTTCACGATTGCCTCCAACAGCAAGGCGTTCACCGCTGCGGCCCTGGGGACTCTGGTGGCTGCGGGCAAGCTCCACTGGGATGATCCGGTCACCCAATACCTGCCGCGCTTTGAGCTCAATGACCCCTGGGTCACACGTCAGATCACGGTGCGCGATCTGCTCACCCATCGCAGCGGCTATTGCGATCCGTTCTTCATGTGGTTCACCACCGGCTTCAGCCGCGAGCAGATCATCCAGCACCTGCGCTACGCCAAACCGACCTACAGCTTCCGCGCGCGGTTCTGCTACAACAACGCCATGTACCTCGTGGCGAGCCAGGTCATACCGGCGATCACCGGTCAGAGCTGGGAAGACTACGTGCGTGCGCGCCTGTTCACGCCTCTGGACATGAGTCACACCGACACCACGATGGCAGCCATGAATGCCGATGCGGATGCGGCGGCGCCGCACGCACTGGTGGACGGCAAGGTTTCCGTGATCCGCCGCTATGACACCGACGCCATGGCCCCCATCGGTGGCATCAATTCCAGCGTCAACGACATGAGCCACTGGTTGCTCATGCTGCTGAACAACGGCAGCTACAACGGCAAAAGCGTGCTCAGCCCGGACGTCATCTCGCAGATGGAAACCCCGCAAATGCTAATCCCGGTGAACAGCGGCATCGGTTCCTGGCTGCATGCCATGAGTCCCGCGAGCCAGTTCCTGAATTACGGCCTGGGGTTCGTGGCGGAGGACTATGACGGCCGCAAGCTGGTGATGCACGACGGCGACATTGACGGCATGGCCTCGGCGCTCGGCATACTTCCCAGCGAGCATCTGGGCGTGGTAGTGCTCACCAACATGGATCATGACGATGCGCGCAATGCCCTGCTCTACCACATCTTCGATGCCTATCTGGGCCGGCCGCCACGCAACATGGAGGGCGCACTGCTGAAGGCGGCACATGAGCAGGATGCCGAGAACCGGGCCGAACAAGCCAAGCTCGCGGCTTCGCATGTGCCCGGCCCCGCGCCCTTGCCCTTGACGGCTTACGTGGGTACTTACAGCAATGACCTGGATGGCAGCGTGAAGATCATGCTGGTGAATGGCCGTCTGAATCTACAGGTCGGCAATCCGAATCTGGACGGTGAACTGATGCATTGGAATCACAACACCTTCCGCGTGAAGATGCCCTACCGTTTCTACGACGCAGCCTTCGATCAGTACGTGATGTTTGATCTCGACGCCCGCGGCCAACCCATGGAACTGCGCTTCTACGACCTGCCGGCACGCTTCGTGCGCACCGAGGTCGCCACCACGCATTGACGCTTCAATGCCGCCCGCCGCGGGAGACGGTGGTCACCCTGTCCACCTGCGCGTCCACCAGCGTGACTTTCTGTACCAGGTACTGAGAGCCGAAATCGTAAGTCCAGATTTCCGTACGCGGCGCGCGCACGCCGCGGCGGTGCGCGCTGCCTGCCGCACCGGATGCGATTACCCGTTTGTTTTTCGGCGGCCCGCAGCGCGCCGCCAGCTCATATACGCTCATGCCCTGACGCAGATCCGCGGGCGTGCAGCGCCTGGCCGCATGGCTGAAACCGTAACCGCCGGTGTCGATGGCGCTCAACTTGCCGCCCTCAAAACGCAGCACCCGCAGCAGCCCGCTGGGGCCGGGGTTGTAATACCAGCGATCTGCGCGCGCACGTGCTCCAGCACGCCTGGCGTCGGGGTAAATAAAATCCGGCTGGCCGCACTTGCGCAGCACTTCCGATGCGGTATCGCCCGGCTCGGGAAGCCCATGCCGGCATTGCCACGCCACGGCGGGCGAGGTGTAGATTGCCAGCAGGACGCCGCCCACCCAAACAATCCGTTTTATGTTCATACCGATTCCCTCCGGTTGATGTCCGCCAGTGTTTTCACCTTACGGTAAAATACGCCCATTCCCAATACCACGTCATCACGAGGCCGCCGTGAAACCTTTATACACGCCGCTCATTGCCTGCATGTTACTGACCGTTGCAGGCTGCACCTGGGTGTCCCAGAACCCCCAGATAAAACAGCAAGGCATCATGGTGCTGCCGCTCGATCGCGTGGCGCATTGCCGCCTGCTGAGCAAAACGCAGGTTTCCATTGCCGATTCGATTGGTCCAGTGAAACGCGTGCAATCCGACGTGGAAAGGGACCTGCAGAACCTCGCCATGAATCAGGCGGTCATTCAGGGGGGCGATACGGTCTCGGCACTGGACGCCATGAATAACGGCAACCAGACATTCGGGATTTACAAATGTCTGGGCGCCCCGGCTGTCGCTCCCGCCACTCCGCCAGCCGCCGCGAGCTCCTCCGTCCGCACCACACCGTATGTGGCACCGGGGGCGGGCTCCAACTCCCCTGCCGGCAGGGCCCACGCTCGCTGACTGCGACGCTGAATCTCTTGCGTTGAATTGATGCTTGCGCGCCACGTACAAGCAGGCCCCAGCGCAGTGTGACGACGCTTGGGCGTGCAGCGCACGGGAACAGCCCGGCCGATCAGTTTCAGTTGCCCGCCAGCGCGTGCTTGAGCGGACCCAGGTATTTCTCGTAGTGCCGCCAGCGGCCCACGGAGCTGGCGTAAATCGGCCGGCGCACCTGCGCGAGGCTTGCGGTCCTCACGACGCGCCGCTGCTCATGGAAGCGCAGGCAGGTATCGTCCCAATCCAGGCCGCAGAACGCCACCAGTCGCCGCGCCTGCCCCTCCAGATCGCTGACCACGTCCTCGTAACGCAGTTCCAGCATCCGTCCCGGCGGCAGCACCGCCTGCCAGTGACGCATCAATTCCTGGTACAGCCGGTAAAAACGCCCCAGCTCGCGCAGCTCGTAGCTGAAGTCATGACCGGTGCTAAAGTGCTTGGTGAAACAGGACACGCAGGTATCCAGCGGCTCACGCACGCAGTGAATGATATGCGCGCGGGGAAACGCCAGGTGCATCAGGCCAACCAGCGCCATGTTGCCCGGCAGCTTGTCGGTGACACGTCGCGTATCCGGCGCCAATTCCTTGAGTGCCGCGGCATATCGCTCGCCGATGCGCGTGAAGGCCGTGCGCTCCAGGTGTGCGAGCCGCTGCGGCATCTCGGCTTCGTTCGCCAGTGGCTCCATCTCCAGAGTTGCACAGCGCCGTAACAGGTGCATCTCGCCAGCGCCATGCACCTGCGGATGACTCGCCAGAATCTGCTCCACCAACGTGGTGCCGGAACGCGACATGCCGACGATGAAAATTGGCGAATCGTCATCGGTTCCCGCGTCGCTGCGCGCCGCCATGTAACCGGCATCGAAGTAACGCATGCAGTCGCGATAAAACTCCGCCTGGCGTGCCTCGTCGTAATTCGAGCGCGCGCGTTGCAGGCGGTTGCCGCTCAGGAAATGTTCAAAGGCCCGGTCATAGTCGCGATTGTCTTCGCGGATCTTGCCGAGCGCAAAATGTAGCAGGATCTGCTCCTCCACTGATGATCGCTGCGCAAGTTCTTTCTCCATCCCCATGAGTGGTAGCCACAGGGGATCCTCAGGAAACAACCGGATCAAGCTGGTAAGGTTGTAATAGGCGCTTACCTGATCCGGTTTGAGTCGCAGGGCTTCGCGGTACTCGGCTTCCGCCCGCTGTAAATCTCCCATATCACCGAGCGTAATACCCAAGCTGTTGTGCGCCTCGACAAAATCCGGCTGCAGGGCCAGCGCCGCTTCAAAACAAGCGCGCGCCTCGGCGTGCGCGTCCACGCTGTGGAAAGCCAAACCCACGCGCTGCAATTGCTGGCTGTCATGCTCGGCAAGCGCGCGTGCCTGCCGATAACAATCCAGCGCCCGGTTGCGTTGCACGCGCACGGCGAGCACGCCTCCGCGGCCCAGCCATGCAGCGTGATTGCGCGGCGCCAGCTGCAGGGCCTGATCATAGAGCTCGAGTGCCTCGGCCGACCGGCCTTGGGCTTCGCAGGTTTTTGCCAGCCCGATAACGGCTTCGGCATAGTCCGGTTTGAGGCTGAGCGCCTCCCGGTAGCGGCGTTCGGCTTCGGCGTGCCGGCCGAGACCCTGCAGCACGCCCGCTAGATTGTGGCGGTAGAGGTGGCTCCCGGGTCCAAGCGCAATGGCGCGCTCCAGCAGCTCGAGCGCCGCATCGTCATGGCCGGTCTGGTGCGCCAGCAAACCCAGAAAGTGGGTGGCATCGGCATGCGCGGGTGTGTCGCGTAACACCTTGCGATAGCGCACTTCGGCACCTGAGAAGTCACCGCGCTGGTGAGCGGCGACCGCCTCCTGCATCAGCCCCTGCAGATCAGATGGCATGGCCCAGCGACTTGGATTGGGGGCGGGCGTGCCCCAGGATTGGCCTGGCCTGGACCGGAAATGTCGTTTTCATCAGAGACTTGCCTGCATATCCCCATGCATATCTTGAGCCTGGCCGCGTTGCTGATCCGCGACACTTAGAGTCAAATCTTGCGCTATCATTATGGACAACCTGAAATACATGATTTTGCAGGGTTCATGATTGGTTGCATTGATGTAACTTATCAGCAACAAGCCGGCATGCCTTCTGCAGCCGACCCCTGATCGCGTCGTCACATCCTACTCTCACGGAGTAAACAGCAATGTCGAACAGCAACCTACTCAAACAAGCCGTGCAGGCCGCACTCGCCTGCGGCGTAGCCACCTCCCTGATCGCCGGACCGGCTGCACTCGCCCAGGACCAGAATCAGAACCAGAACACCAACGCCGCTACCGCCCAGCTCGGCAAGGTGGAAGTCACCGGCACGCGCATCAAGCGCACCAGCATTGAGCAGGCGCAGCCCATCGTGGTCATTACGCAGCAGCAGATCAAGGCCACGGGCCTTTCGACCATCGGCCAAATCCTGCAACGGCTCACCTCGACGGGTGGTGCTCTCAATACCATGTCCAATGACGGTGGCAACTTCACGTACAGCGGCGGTGGCCAAACCAACGTGGACCTGCGAAACCTGGGCGCGAGCCGCGTCCTGGTACTGGTGAACGGCAAGCGCTGGGTCACGGGTCTGGACGGCACGGTGGACCTCAACACCATTCCCGCCGCCATCATTGACCACATCGAGATTCTGCAGGACGGTGCTTCGGCAATTTACGGTTCTGACGCCATTTCCGGTGTAGTCAACATCATCACGATTCAGAATTTTACCGGCACCGAAGCCAACGCTTACGCGGGCATATATGACGGTCACGGCGACGGCGGCGGCTGGGACGGCAAGACACAGAGTTACGATTTCACCACGGGCACCGGCAATGACCACAGCAACCTGGTGTTCAGCATGTCCTACACGAAACAGGATGGCATCTCGGCGGGAAACCGGACCATCTCCAAAGAACCGACCTTCGGCGCCGGCCAGACGCGCGGCAGTTCAGCCACGCCCCAGGGACGCTTTGTATTCGTCCCGCCCACCAACAGCACGTCCACGGATCCGAACAACGGACCGGCCGCATCCACCGGCCTAACCTCAACCCAGTGCCCGACTACCAACTTCGGTTCAGCGACCAGCCCGAATTACGAACCGTTCTGTGATCTGACGCTGATTCCCGGCCAGCCGGGTACGGCAGCCAATCAATTCGCGCCTTTTATGCAACAGGATCGCTTCAATTTCGCTCCATACAACTATGTGCTGACGCCCGAGGAGCGTTACAGCGGCTATGTGGCAGGGCATACGGACTTGGCAGATAACCTCACCTTCAGCGCGGACATGGTCTACAGCCACCGTAATTCCACCCAGCAGGCGGGACCCACCCCGCTGTTCTTTGCCTCCACCAGCATCATCACCGACATTCCCGCAAACCAGAAGTACAACCCCTTCGGTTTTGATCTCAATACCCAGACCAACAGCCCCATTGGCCCGGGATATCTGGGACTGCTGGGCCGGCGCATGGTGGAAGGCGGTCCGCGTATCTACAACGAGAGTGAGGATACTTTCCGCTTCAACGGCGGCTTCAACGGCTATTTCAATCTCGGCAGTTCAGAATGGGACTGGGACGGCGGCTATATCTTTTCCAAGGATACCGAACTCGACACCAATTACGGCTCCTTCAACGTGCAACAAATCCGCACGGCGATGGGTGATCCCGCAACGTGCGCTGCTACTACTGGCTGCGTGCCCATCAATTTCTTCGGTGGCCAGACCACGCCCATCACGCCGGCACAGCTCGCCTACGGTGCCTATACCCAGCAGAACCAGGACGCGAACAATCAGCGCATCTATTACGCCGACATCAGCAACAGCAACCTTGTCAATCTGCCAGCCGGTCCATTAGGATTTGCCGCCGGTTATCAGTACCTGGAACACGATGGCTATTTCATCCCGGACTCCGTGGCCCAGAACGGCTATGACAGCTTCAATCCGAAAGTGGCGGTACCGCCCACATCCGGCCGCCTCAGCCAAAACGCGGTGTATGCGGAGTTTGATATCCCGCTGCTCGCTAACCTACCCGCCGTCAAACTGCTGGATCTGGACGTAGCTTCGCGCTATACCAAGTACAACACCTTCGGCAGCAAAACTACCAGCCGTGCCGGCCTGAAATGGCAGATCAGCGATGAGTTCCTGCTGCGAGGCACCTGGTCCCAGGGATTCCGGGCGCCGGATATCAATTCCTTGTTCGCCGGCAACACGCTGCTGTCCTCGACGGTCAGTGACCCCTGCAGCAGTTACACCACAACCGGCGTATCGGCAACCGTACAGCAGCGTTGCGCCAACGGCTTCGGCGGTGTGACCCCGGTGCCAACGAGCTACACCCAATCCAATAGCCAGATCAATACGCTGGAGAGCGGCAATCCCAACCTCAAGCCCGAGACTTCCATCTCCCGCACCGTGGGTTTCGTCTACAGCCCGAACTGGGCGCCGGGTCTGAACCTGAATCTGGATTACTACAAGATCGTATTGGAAAACACCATCCAGCCCTTGAGCGGTCAGGCCATCTTGACCGGCTGCTATGTTGCCGGCGATCTGGGCGATTGCTCCCGCATCGTGCGTGGCCCGGCCGGCGCCATCACGATACTCAATGACAGTGTCACCAACATCGGCGGCACCAAGACGGATGGCTTTGATATCGGCGCGACCTACGCCTTACCAAGCACCTCGATAGGCGAATTCAAGGCCGGATTGGACGCCACCTACATTCGCAACTTTCAGTTGATATTGCCCAACCCAAGCGGCGGAGCCATTGTCACCCAACTGGCAGGCGTGGAACGCGGTGGCACGGTGTTCCCCTTCGGCGTGCCCCACTGGAAAGCCAGGACCTCGCTGCAGTGGACCCTGGGCAATTGGCGGGCGGAATGGGATATGCGTTACATCAGCGCCCTGACGGAGCCGTGCTCAGATTCTTTCGATGGTACGGCAAACAGCCTCACCAACCTGAAGCTGTGTTCCAATCCAAACGTCACAAACAACACCTTGTCCACCAACCATCTGGGGCAGACCATCTACCACGATGCCCAGGTGAGCTACAACTTCGATCCGGCCAAGATGACGTTCACGTTCGGTATCCGCAACATGTTCAACAAAGAACCGCCGTCCTCGACGCAGCAGCAGTTGAACAGCTTCGACCCGACGCTGTATGACGTGCCCGGACGTTTCTTCTACTTCCGCGTGGGCTTCAAATACTGAAACAAAACCGATCCCACGGAACATGCATCCCGCGGTCCGCAAGGGCCGCGGGATTTTTTGCGCTCAGGCGTAGCCGAAGTAATCCACGAAGCGCTGCAAACGCGGCACCACCGGTTCCAGATATTCCCGATAATGCCGCCAGCGCGCGCGCGCCGAGAAATACACCGGCTGCACAACCTGATGATAACTGGGCGTGTTGATTCGCCTTCTTCTGGCGGTGTCCTGAAACCGCAACATCGCCGGATCCCAATTGAGCGCGAGGAACGCACACAGGTCCCGGGCGACACCTTCCAGGTCATCCACGAGGGATTCATAGCGAATCAGGCGCGTCTGGCCCCCAAGTCGTTCACGGCACCGGATGCCGATCTGCATGACCCCGGCGTATAGCTCTGCGGTTCCGGCGAGCGTGAGGAAATTGCGCATGGCTTCGTTCAGGCCGAAGGCGCGCATATAGCAGGAAAGCACCACGTCGCGCGGATCGCGCACGGCAAACAGGAAGCGCGCG
Source organism: Gammaproteobacteria bacterium (assembly GCA_050739175.1). GTDB lineage: Bacteria > Pseudomonadota > Gammaproteobacteria > Natronospirales > REEB76 > REEB76. The sequence goes on along the minus strand of JBOIAZ010000110.1, from coordinate 2,790 downwards.
GCCGGAAACAGCCGGGCAATCAGCGGCATGAACAGTGTGTTGAGCGGCAATTTATCGATGAACAATTTCTCCGGATTGCGCTGTGGCAGGGCTTCCGCAACCCGTGCCCAGTATTTGATCCGGTAAGGCTCAAGCGCAGCGGAGTCCGTGGAAGCAAGCCTCTCCAGCCCCGCATCACTGGTGACAAAATCCCGCAACAAATCCTGCAGATTCTCTTTTTCCTCGAGCACCACGAGCCGCGGATGCGAGGAAAGAATCTGATCGAGCAGCGTGGTCCCGGAGCGCGGGAATCCCACCAGAAATACCGGCGTTTCCGCGGCCAGCGTCGGGCCGCTTGCGGGGCCTGCCATCAGGCGGTCGAGATGCCGCGCAACGCGCCCAACGGTGTCCACGGTGTAAACGCCTGGACCGGGCGCCGCATCGCCGACGTTCAATGCCTGTTTGGATTCTTCGGCGGCGGCAAAGGCGCGCTCATAGTCGCCGCGCTGTTCATGGATGGCGCTCAGGCGCGTCAGCGCCAACGAGCGGTTACGCGGCCGAAGCGGCTTGTCCAACAGATTCTGCAAACGTGCGGCTGCCGCATCCGGCCGGCCGGCACGCAAATCCAGCTGCGCCTGGGTGAGATTGGCAACCGGATCGGCGGCGTCCTGCGCCAGCGCACGCCCTGCCAGCTCTGCCGCTTCCTCCAGGCGATTGGCGCTTTCCGCCAGAGATGCGAGGCTCGCGGCCGCACTCGCGAGTTGCGGGTTCAGTGCCAGTGCACGCCGATAGGCGCGCTCGGCCTGGTCGTGCTCTCCCAGGTTCTCGTAGGCCGCGCCCATGTTGAGGAAACTCTCGGCATGCCGGGGGCGCATTTCGATGGCCTTGAGATAGGCGTGCACCGCCAGAGCCCAGGCGCCCTGATCCGAATACACGTTGCCGAGATCGTGCATGACCTGCGCATCACGCGGCTGCGGTCCGGCCGCGCGCTCCAGGGCGTCGGCGGCCGCGGTCAATTGGCCTTGCTGCCACCGGCACAGTCCCAGTAAATGCCAGGCTTGCGCGAACTCCGCATGCAGGCCCAGAACCTGCTGGCAGCTGTTCACCGCCGTGGTAATGTCCGCGCGATTGTAGGCTTCCGCCGCCTCGCGCATGAGCCGATGGACTTGCGCCGCTTGTGATTGCGAAAGCGCCGGGCTCATGCGCTGGCTGCCGCCTCGATGCGCGCCACAATATCGGGCAGGAGTTTAGAGACCTGCGTCAGCGTGTCCAGATCTTCGCGCAACTGTTCCAGATGCGAGGCCCCCAGGATCACGGTGCTGACATTGTGGTTCTTTAGGCACCAGGCAATCGCCAGCTGGCTCACACTCATGCCGAGTTCGCGCGCGATGACCGCCAGATTTTCGACCGCACCCAGGCGCCGGCGCCCCTCCTCGGTGTGCAGCTGGTCGCGCAACCATTCGTAACCCGGCAGGTTCAGGCGAGAATCTTGGGGGATGCCGTTGGCGTACTTGCCGCTCAACACTCCGGAAGCGAGCGGCGACCAGATGGTGGTGCCCATGCCGTAATCCCGGTACAGCTTTGCATATTCCTGCTCCACACGCGCACGCGTGAACAGGTTGTACTGCGGCTGCTCCATGCTGGGCGGTGTCAGGTTGCGTTCGTGTGCGATCTGATGCGCCGCGACAATGGCTTCCGCGGACCACTCGGATGTGCCCCAGTACAACACCTTGCCCTGCCGGATCAGGTCGTGCATGGCGTGCACGGTTTCCTCGATGGGCGTATCCGGGTCCGGCCGGTGGCAGAAGTACAGATCCAAATAATCCACTTGCAGTCGCGCGAGCGCCTGGCAGCAGGCTTCGGTCACGTGTTTGCGCGACAGGCCCTGCTGCGTGGGTCGCGGGTGGTCACGACGGCCGAAGAACACCTTGCTGGAGACACAATAAGAATCCCGGTCGAAACCGAGGTTCTTCAGCGCCTGGCCCATAATGAGCTCGGAATGACCGTTGGCGTAAGTTTCGGCGTTGTCGAAGAAATTCACGCCCGCATCGTACGCAAGCTTCAGACATTGCTCGGCGAGCTTGAGGTCCACCTGGTTCTTGAACGTCACCCAGGAACCAAACGACAACGCGCCCAGCTTGAGGCCGAAATTTCCGAGACGCCGGTATTCCATGAGCAGGTCTCCGTAAAAGTGCAGTTTAACTTACCACTGGCAGACCGCCCATAAAAAAACGGGGCGGTCGCCCGCCCCGTTTGCCTGTTCAACGGCTGACAATCAATGCAGAGTCGCGAGCTTCACGTGCTTGTGGCCAAGCGCGTGCGCCACGTCGTACATTGCCTGGTTGAGGACCTTGTGCGTGGTCATGTCGGCCTGGGTGCTGACGTTGGCGTTGATGTCTTCCATCACCTGATTGTGCAGGTTATGCGAGAGCGCGTGGTCGAACAGATAACCTGACCACCATGCGCCGTCCGGCGTCGTGCCGGCCGTCACCAACGTGCGGGCGAGTGCCACACCGTGCAGATCCGCGGGTGCGGCTGGAAGCGTGACCCCGGCTTCGGTGGCGCGCTTCAGGCCATCCTTGACGGCGTAATCCATGCCGGTGATAAAGGTATGAACCTCATCCTTGCCGTACTGCTTGGTGAGTTTGGCAACTTCCGCGTTCACGGTCTTTTCACCGAGCATGGATACCAGTGCCTTGGCGAAGCTGAAGTTCTCGGCGCCGCCGCCGGCCTTGACCAGCGCCGCGGTGACGGTCAGGGCCGGAGCACCGCTGTAAATCGGCCCGCCGAACATGTTGGTGCCCGACCCGG
>JBOIAZ010000109.1:0-11407 GCA_050739175.1 Gammaproteobacteria bacterium | reverse complement strand
ATTCTATGTACCCTTTAACTTGAGACCGGATTTTGACAGCCGTAGGAAGGTCGCTGGGGCAACTCGTGGTGTTCTCGTTTCGAATTTTGTCGAAGATGCTGAGTCTCTTCTGGAAGTTGTGGAGCGCGGGTACGGTGCGCAAATACTACAGTCACTCTTCGAGGACGCCATGCGCGGATGGCGTCAGCAGGGAAAGAGCATTGGCGGCAATTGCATCGAACACGCTTTGACCAAATTCAAGTGGCGTGAACCGCACGCCGACGTGGTTGCGCTTGCGAAAACATTTGGTGCTAGCCGATCACCCGAGGACCTAATAAACCTGCTCAAGGTGCGCTGTCCGCTGACTTATTTTGAGGCGCCTATTCATGGCGATCTCCACTCTCGCAACGTGCAAGTTCGCGGCTCCGATGCGATTCTCATCGACTTTCTATATACGGACCGCGGACCCATGTTGTGGGATCACGCCGCCCTTGATGTAAGCCTCATGTTCGACGGCCAGAAGAATGTGATCAAGGCTGGATGTGAATGGGATTCCATACTAATGGAGAACTACCAACCAGGAGCAATCACGCGAGTACCAGCGCCCGTACATCAGACGGAACCTGGCTACCACCGCCGGATGGCGACCCGTAAAGTTCGTCATTACGCGTTGGCTGAACAGGTTTCTGATGGAGAATATACGGCTTTGGTGGCACTCCAGTTGCTGAGGCATTCGGGGTACTACGACCCTAAGGATGGCAGTCCACACGAGTACGCTCGTGCCTACGCCTTTGCTGAGACGCTTGCCTGCACCCTGACGGAGCGCGATTGAGTGAGTGGTTTGATGACGAAGCGATCTGACGTAATGAGAAATGTGCGATTTCGCGGTCGCGTTGAGTACCACGGCGAGGCTCTTGCATTGCTCGAGCGTCCCGAAGATTGCGTATTGGTTACGCGTGGAGTTGATCGTGAACTCGTTATGAAGTGCCCTGATGGATGCGGTGACACACTGACGGTAAATCTAGACTCGCGCGCCGGACCAGCGTGGGAAGTTTACGTAAGAAAAAATGCGGTGTCTCTATATCCTTCCGTATGGCGTGAGACCGGCTGTGAAAGTCACTTCATGTTGATCAACAACCATATCTATGGACTTGGCTTTACCAGCATTGATGAGATCGATTTGACAGATGCCTTTGTTCAGTCGGTCTTGCAACGGTTTGAGGACCGGAAGAAACACTCCTATTACGAAATCGCCAGAGACTTACGTGAGATGCCTTGGGACGTGTATCTAGCCTGCGAGCGGCTGGTGAAAGCTAAGAAGCTTGAAAAGGCCAGTCCCCAGAACAAGGGAATCTACTTGATGCGCGTGAGGAGTAAGGGTTAGGGCCACCCGCTCGTCCGGATCCGGGTCCGGTTTTATGGTTCCCGATAGGACCGATTTATGGTTACCCTTCCACTGTGAGCGTGAAGCATGTGAATCTGGCGCGCCCGGCGGGGGAAGGCCGGCGCCTTTATCAGCATGTCAGTGACATGCTGATCCGGCCTTACGCCTGCACATGGATGTGCAGGCCGGTAAGCCCATCAGGGATGATTCTGTGAGCGTGAAGCATGTGAATCTGGCGCGCCCGGCGGGATTCGAACCCACGACCTCTGGCTTCGGAGGCCAGCACTCTATCCAGCTGAGCTACGGGCGCGTACATAAATCTTAACAGCAGCGGGGGTAACCATCCCTGGTGAGCCCGCCAGCCGCGACTTCCTGTCGCGTCGCTCGGCCGGAGTGACATGCCACCGGCATGTCACGCAAAGACACCGGCCTTGCCCAGCTGAGCTACGGGCGCAAAAACGGGCCGGAAGGATAGCGCCTGGCCGCATGAAGGTCCAATGCAGCCCGCTGATTTCCACCGGCCGGGTCCGCCGCTATATAATCCGCGCCTTGCGAATCCGGTTATCAGCCGGTCAAATCAATCTGCAGCAGGGGACAGCGGTGGACCAACACGATCACCAGCAACTCCACGAACACGCCAAACGTCACGATCAGCATTTTTACGATTCCTTCCTGCTGGTGTTTGGCATTTTGGCCTTGTTTGCCATATGTGTGTATTGGATCGCCATGTCGGTCGCGGATCATTCGCCCGGTTCCTACGACCGCGGTGGTGCGATGCAGGAAAAGCTCATAGACCAGCGGCTCGCGCCCATCGGCGACGTACAGATCGCGGGCAGCACCAACACCCAGGTGGCCTCTACTGCCCCCGCGCCCGCAGCTGGAGCCGCATCGGCTGCAGCCGAGAGCGGCAAGCAAATCTGGGAGGGCACCTGCTCCGCCTGTCACGCCACCGGCGCACTTGGTGCGCCCAAGATCGGTGACAAAGCCGAATGGGCGCCGCACCTGGCCAAGGGGCTGAAGGTGCTGGAACAGCACGCGTTGCACGGCTTTATGCAGATGCCGGCCAAAGGTGGTAATTCTTCACTCACCGATGCTCAGGTCGTCAAGGCGCTCGAATACATGATTAGCCAGAGCGGCGGCGCGGACCTGATACACAAATAAACCTTGTTCTGCCGGTGACAGCAACAGCCGCTCCTTGAGCGGCTTTTTTGTTGGCGGCATTTGCTTGACAGGCTTAAACGTTAGCCTATACTAACCGTTAGTGAATACTAACCTACAACTCAAGCTGCAGGTGCTGGGCGACCCCACGCGCATGGCGATCTTCGAGCGCCTGGCCCACGGCCCCTTGGCGGTGGTGGACATTGCCGACGGCTTGCCGGTCACCCGCCCGGCTGTGTCCCAGCACTTGAAGGTGCTGAAGGAGGCGGGCTTGGTAACCAATGAACGGGCGGCGAACCGCAATCTGTACCAGCTCAACCCCGCAGGCGTGGCTGCACTGCGGGACTACCTTGACCAGTTTTGGCAGCAATCCCTGCAAGCCTTCAAAAAAACCGCGGAAAAATCCTTCAAGGAAAAATCCAAATGAACCAGTTCATGAAAAAACCTGAACCCATTCCTCCAGTCCGACATACGGTCATCGTGGAAGCCTCGCGTGAACACGCCTTCGAGGTATTCACTCGCGGACTGGATACCTGGTGGTTCCGCGATCATCACATCGGCAAGGAGCCTCTGAAAGAAGCTGTCATGGAGCCGCGTCAGGGCGGGCGCGTGTACGAGCGCGGTATTCACGGGGCGGAATGCGATTGGGGGCGGGTGCTGGTGTGGGAGCCACCGGCGCGGCTGGTGGTGTCTTGGCAAATCCAGCACGACTGGGGTTTCGACCCCGATCCCACCCACGGCAGCGAATACGAAGTGCGTTTCATTGCAGAAGCCCAGACGCGCACGCGCGTGGAATTCGAACACCGTAATTTTGAACGCCACGGAGCGGGCGGCCAGAAAATGCACGACGCCGTCACCCAAGGCTGGGCCAAGTTACTCGCGGCCTATGCCGATGCCGCGAAGACGGCGGCCTAACGAACGTGTCTCAAGAAATGCGGCATATCTTTCTTCCAACCGAGGGCCATCAAATGATGGAGTCAAACTTTCAATGCAGCTTTACGGCCGATGTTGCCCCGCAGGCGGCCACCGACGCCATTTCCAACGTGCCCGCATGGTGGGCCAGGAACTTCGAAGGGGCTTCCAGGGCGGCCGGCGAAGTGTTCACGGTCCGTTTCGGCGACACCTTTGTGACTTTTCGAATCACCGAATTGGTTCCGGGGCAACGTATCGTCTGGAAAGTCACGGATAGCCATCTGCACTGGCTGACCGATAAGAAGGAATGGAACGGAACCGAAGTGCAGTGGGACGTATCGAGAAACGGCGATTCGACCGAAGTGACTTTGACCCATGTTGGCCTGGTTCCGGAAATCGAGTGCTACGAGAATTGCAAGGGCGGGTGGACGTTTTACGCGACGGAAAGCCTGTACGAATTGCTGACCAAGGGTCAGGGATCGCCGAATCAGGCGCCAGCCTTGAACACCGATGCGCGATTGAAAAACACCGGATAAGGAATGACCATGGCAAGAGTAATTTTTGGAAATCATACGGCGGTTTTTGCCGCAAGATCGGAACAGAACAGAATTCGCAAATTCTATTGCGACGTCTTGGGTTGCAAAGCCAGAGTGCAAACCAATGAAGTAGACCGCTTTCAACTGGATGACTTTCACTTCGTCTTCGTTTACCAAGGCACCGCCCTGGACGAGAGCGAATTTTTGAAGGCCATCTACCTGGAACTCAAGACCGATACCGTCGAAGAAATGAAACAGAAGATGCTTGCCTTCGGCGTCAAGGCGGTTGACATACCCGATCCGCACTTTTATTTCCAGGCGCCTGGCGGGCAGGTATTCAAGCTCGTGGGCATCAACGAAGACCTCTCTGTATATGAGGGCTCACTTTCATCAAGACCTGGATCACCCGTATCAGCGAACCAGGGATAGGTGGCTGCAGCCGGAATCAACTTTTTCTTTGGGGAGAAAATCATGGCTCGCAAATTGTTCTCGGTGTTGCTCGGACTGACTGGCCTGCTCATTGGACTGGGCGCTTTCGGCCACAGCTTCATGGGCCGCAAGACACTGGATGCCGGCTTGGCTCGCGTGGCACTCGATGTGCACACCGACAAGCTGATTTACCTGGTGTGGTATTTCTGCGGCGGTTGCATGCTGGTGTTCGGCCTGCTGGTGATCGCGAGCGCTTGGTACGCGTGGCGCGGTGACAGCCGCGGGCTGCCCGTATCTATGCTAATCGGAATTTTTTATCTGCTGACTGGCGTGCTCTCGCTTGCCTACATGCGCGAACCTTTCTGGAGCGTATTCATCATTCTCGGCGCGCTCGCATTGATCTTTTCGCTGGCGCTCACCAAAACCGGAAAGCAAATCGAATCAGGCTGACTGACGATCCAGCAAGCGGTACCCGATGGCCTCTGCCACGTGTGCACTCCGCACCGCGTCACTCGCGGCGAGGTCCGCGATGGTACGCGCGGCTTTGAGAATGCGGTGGTAGGCACGGGCGGAAAGGCCCAGGCGCTCGGTGGCGCGCTCCAGCAGATCCAGTCCCTGGCTGTCGGGCGCACAGTAATGCCCCGTTTCCCGCGGCGTGAGCCGCGCGTTGGACTTACCGCAGCGTTGCAATTGGCGATTGCGCGCCGCCAACACGCGCGCCGCCACGCTGGCGCTTGGCTCGCCGTCGGGCGGCGTATCCGGCCGCAGCGCTGCGCGCGGCGGGCGCGGCACCTCCACGTGCAGGTCAATGCGATCCAGCAGCGGTCCTGAAATGCGCGCGCGATAGCGCCGCACTTGCTCGGCAGTGCAGCGGCAACGACCAGATTCGTCCCCGAGGTAACCGCAGGGGCAGGGATTCATGGCCGCGATCAGCTGGAAGCGCGCCGGAAATTCCGCCTGGTGCGCAGCGCGCGAGACCACGACCTGGCCGGTCTCAAGCGGTTCTCGCAGCACCTCAAGCACATGCCGGTCGAACTCCGGCAACTCATCGAGAAACAGCACGCCATGATGCGCGAGGGAAATTTCGCCGGGACGCGGCACCGAACCGCCGCCCACCAGGGCCACGCCGGAGGCCGTGTGGTGCGGCGCGCGATAGGGCCGCTGGCGCCAGCTCCTGACGCTAAAACCGCCTTCGCTGATCGAGGCGATGGCTGCGGTTTGCAGCGCCTCCTCTTCGCTCATGGGCGGCAGGATACCGGGCAAGCGCTGCGCCAGCATGCTCTTGCCGGTGCCGGGCGGACCGATGAACAACAACGAGTGGCCGCCGGCGGAGGCGATTTCCAGCGCGCGCTTGGCCCGGTGCTGACCGCGCACTTCGGCAAGATCGTCGTATTCCGGCGCGTGACCGACGAGCGCGGACTGGTGCGGGCGCAAGCGCTGCGCACCGGTCAGGTGCGCACACACATCGAGCAGATGTCGTGCCCCGAGCACCGTGACGCCAGACACTAGGGCGGCTTCGTCGGCATTGTCGCAGGGCAGCATCAGGTTACGGCCGGCGGCGCGCGTCTTGAGCGCCGCGGGCAATACCCCGCGTACCGGCTTAAGTTCGCCCGAGAGCGAGAGCTCACCCAGAAATTCCACGTCGCGGAAGGCTTCCACCGGAACCTGGCCGGACGCGGCCAGGATGCCGAGTGCGATTGGCAGGTCGAAACGCCCGCCTTCCTTCGGCAGGTCGGCCGGCGCGAGATTCACGGTGATGCGGCGTGCGGGAAAATCGAAGCGTGAATTGAGCAGCGCGCTGCGCACCCGGTCGCGGGACTCGCGCACCGCGGCCTCCGGCAGGCCCACGATGGCAAACGCCGGCAGGCCCATCGAGAGATGCGCCTCCACGGTGACTTCGGGAGCGTCAATGCCTACCAGTGCACGACTGAAAATCCGGGCCAGCATCCTTGCCGATTCCTTGCCTGCTGCGACGGCTATTTCTTCCTTGTGGCCGAGGCCGCGCGGCTTTCAAATTCTGCTTCCAGTTCCTTGAGACGTGCGGCCAGCTCCTCGAGGCGCTCGCGGGTACGCGATAGCACTGCGGCCTGCACGTCGAATTCCTCGCGTGTCACCAGATCGAGCTTGGCGAACACGCTCTGCAGCACCGCGCGGAAGTTCCTTTCCGCATCCGCCTTGAAGTCGCGCAGGCCCGCCGGCACGCTGTCGGCGAGTTTCCGGGCGAGGTCGTCGAGAATCTTGGGATCCAACGCCATGCTTGCCACCTGGCCGCTCGCATTCCGGGTCCAGTATATACCGCACTCCCCTCCGGGTGCGGGACAGGGTGCTAGACTGATAGCGGGCATTCCGGACCGGGGCGGGCGGCAGCATGAAAATGGTGAGCGCGGTCATCAAACCCTTCAAGCTCGACGACGTGCGCGAGGCACTCTCCGACATCGGCGTACAGGGCATCACCGTAACCGAGGTCAAGGGTTTCGGCCGGCAAAAGGGCCACACCGAACTTTACCGCGGTGCCGAGTACGTGGTGGATTTTCTGCCCAAGGTGAAGATCGAGCTGGCGGTGCCGGACGACCTGCTGGAGCGCGCCGTCGAAGCCATCAGTCATGCCGCCAAGACCGGCAAGATCGGCGACGGCAAGATTTTCGTTTATGACCTGGAGCAGGCGGTGCGCATCCGCACCGGCGAAACCGACGCCCAGGCTTTGTGAGGACAACGCGATGCAACTCCGTAGTCTGATTTTGTTGGCGGCCGCGCTCTTTACGACTGCGGCACTGGCCCAGGGCGGCGTATACAAATGGGTGGACAAGAACGGCAACGTGCATTACAGCTCGGTGCCGACGAGCGCCACGCTTGCGCCCACCGCCATCGTCAACACCGCCGACGATTCCGCACTGGCGGCGCACGGCGCCCCGTCGGCCGCGTCCGCGGTCGCGGCCCTCACCACCGTCAAGGGAGATGATTCCCCCGCCTGCAAAACCGCGCGTGAAACCCTGGCGAAATACATGAGCGCCAGCTATCTGTACACCCTGGACAAAGACGGCAAACAACAAAAGCTGGACCCCGAGCAGCAGGCGGCCGCCGTCGCGCAGGCCAGGAACGCCGTGACCCAGTCCTGCGCATCGGCAGCCTCACCGCCATGAACGCGAAGCGTCTGCTGCCGATACTGATTGTGCCTGCGACTCTGGTATTCGCCGCCGCCCAGGCGCAACAGGTGTATCGCTGGGTGGACGCACAGGGCCACGTGCATTATTCGCAGACCCCGCCGCCTGCGGCCGTCACCAAGGCCAAGGTAATCGAGGTCGCAGCGCCGCCACCGGATCCCACCGGGGTGGCGGAGCAGAAGCAGTTGGTCAAATCGGTGGCGGCGGCGGACGCAGCGCAACAAAAGACGGCGGAAGAGGCCGCGCAGGCCGCAGTTAAAAAGGCCCAACAGCAGCAGGCCTGCGACGCCGCACGCAAGCAGTTGCAGGCTTACATGGACACCCATAGGGTCATCGCCAACTCCACGAGCGCCAACCCCGCGTATTACGCCGGGGATGATCTGGTGAAACTCCGCGAGCAGACGCAACAACAGGTAAACAAGACCTGTGCCGGCACCTGAATGCCGAGCCGGGCATTGCGCCATCCGATCCGCGATTGACCCTCCCTGACCTCTTTTATCTTGCAGGCGCTTGCCGTACGCTTGCGCGGTTTTTTCCTGCCGCCAGCGGAATGTCACGCTTATGAGCAACCAGCCGATCGAGGACGCCCGCGAAATTTTCAACGTGCTGCGCTGGGGCGACGGCTATTTCGACATCAATGACCAGGGACACCTGGTGGTGTTCCCCACGCGCAAGCGCGAAGACGGCTGCGTGGACCTGCACCGGCTGGCCACCGAGGTCGGCAAGTGGAATCTCAACCTGCCGGTGCTGTTCCGTTTCGGTGACATCCTGCGCGATCGCGTGGACCGGCTGTGCACCGCCTTCGCCAAGGCCATGGAATACCACGAGTACAAGGCCGGTTACACCGCGGTCTATCCCATCAAGGTTAACCAGCAGCGCGCGGTGGTCGAAGACATCCTCCGGCACGGCGAGGGCCGCGTGGGTCTCGAGGCCGGAAGCAAGCCGGAATTGCTGGCGGTGCTGGCACTGGCGCCGCCCGGCGCCGCCATTGTGTGCAACGGCTACAAGGATCGGGAATACCTGCGCCTCGCGCTCATCGGCCAGCAGCTGGGTCACAAGGTTTACATCGTTATCGAGAAGCTCAACGAGCTGGATCTCCTGCTCAAGGAAGCGGCGGAGATGAGCGTCAAGCCCACGCTCGGCGTGCGCGTGCGCCTCACCAACACCGGACGCGGCAAATGGGAACACACCGGCGGCGAAAAATCCAAGTTCGGCCTGTCGGCCGGGCAAATCCTGGAAGCGGTGGAGCGCCTCAGGACCGCCGGCATGTTGAACTGTCTGCAGTTGCTGCATTTCCACCTGGGCTCGCAGATCGCCAACATCCGCGACGTGCAGCGCGGCATGCTGGAAGCCGGGCGCTGTTTCGCGGAACTCGCGGAGCTGGGCGTCGGCGTGCGCATCCTGGACGTGGGCGGAGGCCTGGGCGTGGACTACGAAGGTACGCGCTCGCGCAGTTCCTGCTCCATGAACTACAGCATGGAGCAGTATGCCAACACCATCGTGCGTTCGCTGTGGGAAATCTGCGAGGAATACGAGCTGCCGCACCCCGGCATCATTACCGAGTCGGGGCGTGCCATCACCGCGCATCACGCGGTACTGGTGACCGAAGTGGTGGATCGCGAGTCCATTTCCGACAAGCCGCTCACCGCGCCCGACCCCGAGGATCCGCAAATCCTCATGGACCTGTGGGAGGACTACGAGAACACCGACGGCCGGTCGCTGCTCGAGGTCTATCAGGACGCGCTCTACTGGAACGGCGAGGCCCAGACCATGTACATCCACGGCGTGCTGACCCTCGAGCAGCGCGCGCGCGCCGAGCAGATTTACCACGCCACCTGCCGCAAGGTGCGTGACGGGCTCAAGCCCACCACGCGCGCGCATTCCGAGGCGATCTTCGAGATTGACGAGAAACTCGCGGATAAGTTCTTCTGCAACATGAGCGTGTTCCAATCGGTGCCCGACGTCTGGGCCATTGACCAGGTGTTCCCCATCATGCCGGTGCACCGCCTTGCAGAGCCGCTCACGCGGCGCGCGGTGCTGCAGGACCTGACCTGCGACTCCGACGGCCGCATCGAGCAGTACGTGGACGAGGAAGAGCTCGAGGCCACCATGCCGGTGCACACGATGCACAACGGCGAGCCTTATTACCTCGGGTTCTTCATGGTGGGCGCTTACCAGGAAATCCTCGGCGACATGCACAATCTGTTCGGCGACACCGACTCGGTGAACGTCGAGCTGGACGCCGCGAACGGCTACAAGCTGCTCAAGTCCGAACAGGGCGACACGGTCGAGGAAGTGCTGCGCTACGTGCACTTTGAACCCAGCGACCTGGCGACGCGCTATCGCAGCAAGATCGATCAGGCCGCGGGCCTGGATCCCTACCAGCGTGCCCAGTATCTGAAGGAGCTGGAAGAGGGCCTCAAGGGTTACACCTATCTGGAGAAATGAACGCTCCGGCGGCGCAGCGCCCGGCGCGGGCCGCACGCGTTGCCACAAAGACCCCATGAACTCAGCCAGCCAAGCGCGCCCCGCACTCGTCACCAACCGCAACTTCACGCTGCTGTTAGGCGGCAGTTCGATTTCGGCGATCGGCGATCAATTCACGCTGGTGGCGTTGCCGTGGCTGGTGTTGAAGCTTACCGGCAATCCCGCGGCACTCGGCATCGTGCTCGCGGTGATGGCGTTCCCGCGTGCGGCCTTCATGCTCATCGGCGGCGCGGTCGTGGACCGGCGCTCGCCGCGGCGCGTGCTGCTCGAGGCGCGCGCCGCGAATGCCGCGTGCATCGTGATCCTGGCGGTGCTGGTGCTGACCGGCGCCATCCACATGTGGATGATTTATCTGCTGGCGCTGGGCATCGGCCTGTCCACGGCGTTTGCCTATCCGGCAGGCACCGCCATCCTGCCACAACTGGTGGAGCTGCCGCAGTTGCGCTCGGCCAACGCGCTGTTCATGGGCATGCGCCAGCTGGCGATGATCGTCGGTCCGGTGCTGGCCGGATTCGTGATTGCGCTTGGCGCGCATGCGGTGTCTGCGCAGCACCTGCCGGACGCGCGCGGCATGGGGCTGGCCTTCAGCATTGACGCCGCCAGTTTCGTGGCGTCGCTGGTCTCGTTGCTGATGATCCGCATCCGTGCCGATTTCCATCCCGCCGCGGGCCGCGGCGGGATGCTCGCGAGCGTGGCCGCCGGCCTGCATGGCGTGTGGAAGGATCTGCCGCTGCGTGCCTTTGTGCTGTACGTCGCCATCGTGTCGGTGTTCGTGGGCGGCCCCATCCAGGTGGGGCTGCCGGTGCTGGCGGACACGCGCCTCAACATGGGTGCGGCCTCGCTCGGCATCCTCATGACCGCGAACGGCGTCGGCATGTTCGCCGGCAGTTTCCTTTCCGGCCTGGGCAGCCGCTTGCTGCGTGGGCGACTGGGCCTCATGGTGCTCGGATTTGATGCGCTCTCCGGCCTGGCCCTCGCCGGTTTGACACTGGTGCACACCACCTACAGCGGTGCGGTATTGCTGTTGTGCGCCGGGCTGCTCGGCGGCATCGTGCAAATCGCGATTTTCACCTGGATCCAGCAGCGCGTGCCGCAGGAACTGATGGGCCGCACCATGAGCATTTTGATATTTACCTTCATGGGGCTGGGACCGATCTCGGCCGCGATCGCCGGGGCTTTGCTCAAGGTGATTTCGCTGGGTGCGTTGTTCGGTATCGCCGGACTCACGCTGACCGTGATTGCGCTCTGCTGCCTGGGCAGCCGGCAGTTGCGCGGCATCCGCGCCGTGCCGCCGCAGCCGGCAAAAACCACGTGAACCGGCAATTCCGCCGTAGCACCCATCGGACCCGCAATGCGCGCTA
>JBOIAZ010000108.1:0-6953 GCA_050739175.1 Gammaproteobacteria bacterium | reverse complement strand
CGATTCTGCGCCTGCTGGACGAACTCGGCTCGCTGGCCGACGGCGACCTCACGGTGCAGGCGACGGTGTCGGAAGACATCACCGGAGCGATCGCCGACTCCATCAACTACGCGCTCGAAGCGCTGCGTGGCCTGGTACGCACCATCAATGACACCGCCGTGCAGGTGGATGCCGCCGCGCGCCACACGCAGGCCACCGCGACGCATCTGGCCGAGGCTTCCAAGAACCAGAGCAAGCAGATCAATACCGCCTCCACCTCCATCACCCAGATGGCACATTCCATCGAGCAGGTGTCCGTGAACGCCGACCGCTCCGCCAAGGTGGCGCAACAGTCCGTGGACATCGCGCACAAGGGCGGCGATGCGGTGCGCCGCACCATTGACGGCATGAACAACATACGCGAGACCATCCAGGAGACCTCGAAGCGCATCAAACGCCTGGGTGAATCCTCGCAGGAAATCGGCGATATCGTGGAACTCATCAACGACATCGCCGAGCAGACCAACATCCTGGCCTTGAACGCTGCCATTCAGGCGTCCATGGCCGGCGAAGCGGGCCGCGGTTTCGCGGTGGTGGCGGACGAAGTGCAGCGGCTGGCGGAACGCTCGGCCAACGCCACGCGCCAGATCGAAGCCCTGGTGAAGACCATTCAAACCGACACCAACGAGGCGGTGATTTCCATGGAGCAATCCACCGCCGGCGTGGTAAGCGGAGCGCAACTTGCCGAAAACGCCGGCACCGCGCTCAACGAAATCGAGAAGGTGGCCAATAACATCGCCACGCTGGTGCAGAACATCTCCAATTCCGCGCGCCAACAGGCACAAACCGCCGGCGAGATGACACGCACCATGAACGTGATTCGCGAAATCACCGCACAAACCACCGAGGGCACGCTCGCGACCGCGCAGTCCATCGGCAAGCTCGCGGCCCTGGCCACGGAGATGCGCAAATCGGTGGCCGGCTTCAAGCTGCCGACGACCGCGAGCCATGAAACCACGATTATTGCGCCGCCCCAGGAAATGCAGAGCAGCGCCGCGTAACGGTGCGCTGAAGGTACGCGTCATCCATGAGCCAGCCCGCCTCCGACTCGCTGCTGTGGATCAAGAACGAACTTGATCACACGCTGGCGCGTGCGCGCCAGGCGCTCGAGGCCCACGTCGAGCGACCCGGCAATGCCGAGGCGCTGGACCAATGCCTGAACCTGTTGCATCAGGTGCAGGGCACCTTGCGCATCGTCGAAGTGTACGGCGCGGCCATGCTTGCCGAGGAAATGGAAGCCGTGGTGCGCGGCCTCAAGTCCGGCGAGATGCAGCGCAGCGACGCCGCCTTCGAGGTACTGGTGCGCGCCATGCTGCAGTTGCCCGATTACCTCGAGCGGGTGATCGGCGGGCGGCGCGACATGCCGTTGGCGTTGCTGTCATTGCTGAATGATCTGCGTATGGTCCGCGGCCAGCCGTTGTTGTCGGAGAGCGCACTGTTCGCCTACAACCTCGCGGGACGTTCCGCGAGCGTGGTGGGCCACCCTGCGGTGGCGCGCAGCGTGGACATCCGCAGCCTGGCCGGCAAGCTGCGGCCCAAATTCCAGATGGCGCTGCTCGGCTGGTACAAGGGCGATCAGGCGGAACAGCACCTGTCCGCCATGGCGGATGCGGCGGAAAAACTCGAGCAGGCGGCGACCACGCCGACGGTGTTTGAGCTGTGGTGGATTGTCGGGGGCGTCATCGAGGGCCTACGTGAAGGCGTCATCCAGGCGGATGTCAGCCTGAAGCAGCTCCTCGGCCAGGTTGATCGGCAGATCAAA
Organism: Gammaproteobacteria bacterium; assembly: GCA_050739175.1. GTDB lineage: Bacteria > Pseudomonadota > Gammaproteobacteria > Natronospirales > REEB76 > REEB76. The sequence continues at coordinate 5,152 of JBOIAZ010000108.1, read as the reverse complement.
CGCCTGATCGACCGCGGCGAGGCGCCGCTCACCGAAGATCCGGCCAAGGAACTGGTCAACAACCTCCTGTACTACATCGGCCGTGCCAACAGCAAAGGCCAGCGCATCGGGGCCATCCAGGAATCCTTCAAGCTCGGCGAACTGCTGCCCGCCGCGGGCGAGATCGAGACTGCGCGCGAACAAATTGCGGCACCCAACCTGCAGTTGATGCGCACCGTGTCCAGCGCCATCAAGGAAGACATCACGCGCATCAAGGACACGCTCGACATTTTCGTGCGCATGGGCAAATCCGGCGTGGCGGAACTCGGGCCCCTGGATCCGCTGATGAAGAAGGTCGCGGATACCCTGGGCGTGCTGGGGCTCGCGCGGCTGCGTGAATCCCTCGAATTGGAGCGCGTCAACCTCAAGAAAGTGCTGGGTGGCCAGCGCGCCGCGGATGAAGCGACGCTTATGGAAATCGCGAGCGGCATCGTGAGTGTCGAAGGCCGGCTGGAAGCGTCCATGCTGGGCCTGGTCGTGTCCGCACCCCCCGGCACGGCCGCAGACGAATCCCGTCCCGAGCGCTCCGAGTTGCAGGATGTGCAAAACGCCGTCATCCGCGAATCCATCATCAATCTGGCGCGCATCAAGGAAGCCATCGTTGAATACGTGAATGATCCGGCGAAGTCCCAAAGCCTGCGGTTATTGCCGAATCGCATCCGGGAAATCCAGGCAAGCCTGGGATTCCTGCAACTCGAGCGCATGGCGATGGTGCTGGAGAGCGTGCGCCAATTCATCGGCCGGCGCCTGCTGGCCCAGTCGGCCGCACCCGGGCAGAACGAGTTGGACTGCATGGCGGACGCCATCGTGAGCGTGGAGTTCTATCTGGAAGCCATCCAGTTGGGGCGCGCCAATCCGGTGTCCATGCTGGACAATGCCGAAGCCTGTGTCGCGGCCCTCGGGTTCCCCGTGGGGCGCGCGTATGACGATATCCCGCCACCTGCCGGTGAGCCGCAGGCAGAATCTACATCCGTCGAGTCCTCGGTGCTGGAAGCCGACAGCATCGTCATCGAACCCGTGCGCACCATCGCCATCGAGAGCGTGGTGATTCACCCGGCCGAAGCGCCGGCGTGGGTGTCGGAACCAGGCGTTGAGGCGCCGGCGCCCAGACCCGCACAGCCTTCCGCCGCCGGACCCGCGGTGGTCCCCCTGGGTGAGGTGGACCCTGAAATCCTGCAGATCTTTCTGGAAGAAGCCCAGGAGGAAATGCAGACGCTGCGCGATAATTTCCCGCGTTGGCGTTCCAATCCCGCGGACCGTGAAGCCTTGACCACGGTGCGGCGCTCGTTCCACACGCTCAAGGGCAGCGGCCGCATGGTGGGTGCGCGCCTCATCGGCGAGTTCGCGTGGTCGTTCGAGAACATGCTGAATCGCGTGATTGAGCAGACCATCGAGCCATCGGACGGCATGTATCGCCTGCTGGAGCGCGGCATCGCCGCATTGCCGGAGCTCGTGGGGCAGCTCGAATTCGGCAGCGCGCCGCGCAGCGACATCGCCCCGCTCATGGACACCGCCATGGCATTCAGCCGCGGTGGGCACCCGACATTGCCGCCGGCGGGAGGAACGCCGGTCAAATCCGCGGCAACGGCACGCCCGCCGCGTCCCGCAGTGAGCGCCGTGGTGGAACCGCCGGTCCCCACGCCCGCGGATGCGCGGCTGCAATCGATTTTTGCGCGCGAATCCGAAGGGCATTTGGCGGTGTTCGCGACCTTCCTGGAACGTGCCCAGGCCGATGCCGAACAACGCGTGCCCGACGAAGACGTGGTACGGGCCATGCATACGCTGCACGGCAGCGCCTCCATGGCCGGAGTGGCCGGCCTCGCGACGCTGATCGAGCCCGTGCAGCATTTCCTCATGGACATGAGCGCGCGCGATGCCGCCGTGTCCGAGAACGACCTCAAGGTTCTGGATGAGGTGCTGGACGCCGCACACCGGATGCTGGCGACCTTCAATGCCGGATCCGGGGTACCGGCTGCGGACGCGGCGCTGCTGAAACGCGTCGCCGAGGCTCTGCAGCCACAGACAGCCGGCGCCGCGCCGGCGGCTGCGCGCAAGCGCGAACGGGTCGCGCGCGTGGAGAAGCCACGTTACGTGCAACTTTCCGAGCTCAAGGATTACGATCCCGATCTGGCCGCGATCTTTTTCGAGGAAGCCAGCGAACTGCTGGAAGCCACCGACAGCACGCTGCACCAGTGGACGCAGAAGCCCACCAATCAGGAACTGGTAATACAGTTGCAGCGCAATCTGCACACCCTCAAGGGCGGCGCACGCATGGCGGGCCTCGCGCCCATGGGCGACCTGAGCCATGAACTCGAGACCGTGCTGACCGGCATGGTGGACGGCCGCATTCCCGTGTCCACCGAATACCTGGCCTTGCTGAATCGCGCGGTGGATCGCCTGCACCGCATGCTCGAGCAAAGCTATGCCAACAAGCCGATGCTGGATGCGGGCGACCTCGTGGCGGAATTGCGTCAGGCGCACGGCGACCACGCGGACGCGGAACCCGAGCCACGGAAGCCGGCAGCGCGCACTCAACCCGCACCCGCGGCTGCAGCCGAGCCCGAGGCCGAAGACATGGCCGCCGCCGAAGCGGCGCTGGGCGGCGACAGCGACCGGCGCGCCGGCTCGCGCATCCAGCACGAACTAGTGCGAGTGCGTGCCGATCTGCTGGAAAACGCACTCAATTACTCCGGCGAGGTCGGCATTTACCGTTCACGCCTGGAGCAGCAGGTGCACTCCATCAACTTCAATCTCGCCGAACTCGAGCAGACCGTGGTGCGTCTGCGCGACCAGTTGCGCAAGCTGGAAATCGAGACCGAGGCGCAGATCCTGCATCAGTTCCAGCAGGAAGGCGGCGACCGCGATCACCCCGAATTCGATCCGCTGGAACTGGATCGCTATTCGCTGCTGCAGCAGTTGTCGCGCGCGCTGGGCGAGTCCACCGGCGACCTGGTGAGTTTGCAGGGCCTGCTGCTCAATCAGGCGCGCGAGGCGGAAACCCTGCTGTCGCAGCAATCACGGGTAACCGCGGAACTGCAGGATGGGCTGATGCGCACGCGCATGGTGCCGTTCTCGCGGCACGCACAACGCCTGCGCCGCGTCGTGCGCCAGACCGCCGACGAATCCGGCAAGCAGGCCGAGATCCGCTTCCTGGGCGCCGAAGGCGAAATGGATCGCCAGGTACTGGAGCGCGTACTGGCGCCGCTCGAGCACATGTTGCGCAACTCCGTGGTACACGGCATCGAGAAGCCGGAGCTGCGCCGGCAGCACAACAAGCCCGCAGCCGGTACCGTCACCATCGCTCTCAGCCGCGAAGGCTCGGAAGTGGTGATCGAGGTCTACGACGACGGCGCTGGGCTGGATTTGCGCGCTATCCGCGCCAAAGCGGAAGAACTGGGTCTGGTGGCACGCGGCGCCAAACCCGGCGAACGTGAAATCATGGACTACATCCTGGAACCGGGATTCTCCACGGCCACCAAAGTTACGCAAACCGCCGGGCGCGGTGTGGGCATGGATGTGGTAGTGAACGAGATCCAGCAACTGGGCGGCATCCTACGCATTGACTCCACTCCCGGGAAAGGCGCCCGGTTCACCATCCGTCTGCCGTTCACCCTGTCCATCACCCAGGCGCTGCTGGTGACCATAGCGGAACAACCGTACGCCATTCCGTTGCCGAGCATCGAGGGCATTGCGCGCATCCCGCGCCCCGAGCTCGAACGCCTGCTGGCAAACGAGTCGCCGGTTTACACCTACGGCGGCCGGCATTACCACCTGCAGCATTTGTCCGTATTGCTCGGCATCGGCGCGCCTCAGTTCCCCGACGAGTTGACCACCGTGCCGCTGCTGCTGGTGCGTACCGGCACCGCCAACCTGGCCTTGATTGCCGAAGGCATGCAAGGCAGCCGCGAGGTGGTGGTGAAATCCGTGGGTCCGCAGGTGAGCAGCATCCGCGGTCTGTCCGGCGCCAGCATCCTCGGCGACGGCAGCATCGTGCTGATACTCGACGTGACGGCCTTGAGCCGCCGCCTCACGCAGACCGCCGAATTGCTGGAGCGCGAACCCCCGAAAGCGGACACCCGCATCTTCGCCATGGTGGTGGACGATTCCATTACCGTGCGGCGCGTGACTCAGCGCCTGCTGGAACGTTTCGACATGCGCGTGTTGACCGCCAAGGACGGCGTGGATGCGCTCGCCCTGTTGCAGGAGAACCATCCCGACGTCATGCTGCTGGACATCGAAATGCCGCGCATGGACGGCTATGAACTCGCGCAACACATGCGCAATGACGAGCGTTTCAAGGATGTGCCGATCATCATGATCACTTCGCGCACCGGCGAGAAGCACCGCAACCGCGCGCTTGAAATCGGCGTCAACAAATATCTGGGCAAGCCCTTCAAGGAAAACGAGTTGCTGGAAACCATCCGGGGACTGGTGGGGCGCTTGCGCCCGCAGTCCGGCCGCCGGGAGTGAGTGCACATGCCGCAAGCGCTTGAGGAACTCTACAGTCTGCTGATTCCGGTGACCGGCGACAAACTCATGCTGCCGCGGCTGTCGGTGGCCGAGGTCATGGGCTATGCGCGCCCGCTGCCGGTGCGCGGCGCGCCCGACTGGCTGCTGGGTCTGACCACCTGGCAGGGCCAGGAAATCCCGCTGGTTTCCTTCGAGGGCCTGTGCGGACGCAAGATTCCCGAGCGCGCCAGCCGCACGCGCATCGTGGTGCTGTACAGCATCGGTGCACAGATGGACCCGCCGGTATTCGGGCTCATGACCCAGGGTTACCCCTATCTAGTGCGCGTCAACGCTTCGGTGCTGGGGACGGAAGACGAGGACAGCTACAGCGACGACATTCCGGTACTGTGCCGCGTGCGCATGGCCAACGAACGCCCGGTGATTCCGGATCTTGAGGCCATCGAAGAGAAGGTGCTTGCCGTCATACCACAGCGGCGCGCCAGCGGTGCCGACGACGCGCGCAATTTGAATTCCTAAGGAAGCTCTGATCAATTCTATTTCCGTCATTCCCGCGCAAGCGGGAATCCAGAATTATCAAGAACCTGGGTGCCCGCTGGAGCCTGTCCTCGCGCAGGCGGGGACGGGGGCGACGAATAAATCAGAG
>JBOIAZ010000107.1:0-2865 GCA_050739175.1 Gammaproteobacteria bacterium | reverse complement strand
GGTTCCAGGCGCTGCGCGGCATCAACATGGACATTGCCGAACGCCAGGTGACGGCCTTCATCGGCCCATCCGGCTGCGGCAAATCCACGCTGCTGCGTACGCTCAACCGCATTTATGACCTGTACCCGGAGCAGCGCGCCAGCGGCGAGATTCTGCTGGATGGGCACAACATCCTCGATCGCGACCAGGACCTGAACGCCTTGCGTGCCAAGGTTGGCATGGTGTTCCAGAAGCCCACGCCGTTTCCAATGTCGGTGCACGAAAACATCGCGTTCGGTGTGCGCCTGTATGAGCGGCTGTCGCGCACCAGGATGGATGACCGGGTGGAGTGGGCGTTGCGCAAGGCGGCGCTCTGGGACGAGGTCAAGGACAAGTTGCGCCAGGGCGGCACGCGCCTCTCCGGCGGCCAGCAGCAGCGGCTGTGCATCGCGCGTGCCATCGCGGTGAAACCGGAAGTGCTGCTGCTGGACGAGCCGGCTTCGGCGCTCGACCCGATTTCCACATTGAAGATCGAGGAGCTGATCGCGGAACTCAAGAGCGACTACACCATCGTGCTCGTCACCCACAACATGCAGCAGGCGGCGCGCGTCTCCGATTACACCGCGTTCATGTACCTCGGCAACCTGGTGGAATACGCCGATACCAGCACGCTGTTCACCAACCCCGCGCAGAAGCAGACCGAGGACTACATCACCGGCCGCTACGGTTGACTCCGCAGATCGGTTGGCGCGCAGGATGAGTCTGCAAACAATCTCATGTTTCTTGCGAGTACGCCGTCGTGCTCGACGCACAGCGTGGGAACTTGCTGCCAACCACATACGCGCCTGCCAATCAGCTCGGCACGGCAAGCATCAGCGGCGCAGATTGGCCGATGACTGGTAAATGCCGTATTTCCTGGTCACGTTTCCATGACATACTTGTCGAGGGAGATATAAACCACATCAGGGAGATCACCATGAAGAAGCTGCTGTTGTTTCTGGTGCTGTTTTCCGCCGCACCTCTGGCAGTGGCCGACATTGGCGCAGGCGCGGGCGTCGGTACGCTGGGTTTCAACGTTTCCGGCACCTACCACATCAATGATTTCGTATCGTTGAGCGCCGGCTTCAATCGCTACAGTTACTCCAGAAATTCCGACTACAAGGGCGTCAATTACAACGCCAGTCTGAAATTTTCGTCCGAAGTCCTGTTGGTGAATCTCTATCCGTTCGCGGGCAGTTTCCGATTCACCGGCGGCTGGATGCACAACGGCAATTCCCTGTCCATGGCCGGCGTGCCGGACCAGAATGGAAATTACACCTTCAACGGCAATACCTATTCGGCGCAGCAGGTGGGCACGGTCACGGCCGGAATGGGATTCAACAGCAACGCGACTTATCTTGGCATCGGCTGGGGCGGGAACGGAAGCTGGGGCATGACCTTGGATGTGGGCGCAGTGAATCAGGGCTCCCCGAAGTTCAACCTGAATGTGAGCGGCGCAGCCGGGAATCCGCAATTGACGAATGACGTGAACCAGCAGCGCACCACTGTTCAGAATGACGTGAACTCGTTTACCTGGTATCCGCAGATCGCAGTGGGCCTGTATTTCCGCTTTTGAGGCGAGTGCGCGACACGCTGCGCGCAGTCAGGCCGCCGCGGGTGCCTCGTGGCGGATGTGTGCCTGTGGGGTTGGTGGGCGGTGCAGGGATTGAACCTGCGACCCCTGCCGTGTGAAAGCAGTGCTCTACCGCTGAGCTAACCGCCCGCCGGAAAAAACAGAGCGCGGATTTTACGGACTGCGTGCCAGCCGGTCAAACCGTCGGGCACGGCCGAAAGGTTCGTGGCAGTTCAGCGCCGTTCATAAGCGCCGATCAGGCGGTTCATGCCGATGACATGCGGCTCGATGCGCTTGAGGAATTCCCAGAGCGTCAGGCCCGCGGGCAGATGCGGCTCGCGATCGAGCGCCAGCAGCCAGAAATAGTAGTGGTGCCGGCCGTGACCATTGGGCGGCATCGGGCCGCCGTAGCCCAGCTTGCCGAAATCGTTCTTGCCGGCGGTATAGTCGCTGACTGCTTCCGGCAGTTGCGCGACCGACGCGGGAATGTTGTACAGCACCCAGTGCACAAAACCATACGTGCCGCCGGCGGCCACCAGCGGCGCGTCCGGGTCGTGGCAGATTAGCGCCAGCGCGCGGGTGTTCGCGGGAAGATTGCGCCAGGCGAGCGGCGGAGAAACATCCGCGCCATCGCCGGTGTGTTTCCCGGGAATCGCGCCGCCCGGCGCAAATGCGGAACTGGTCAACTGCAAATCGGAAAGTGCGAAGCCCATGTGCGGTTCCTCCTCAATGCGATCTGATTGGCCTGCAGGACGAAGCGTTCGCACGCCGAACGTGTCGCTGCCGGTTTCGAAGGCGGTGACCGTACAATAGCACGGTGGACACGCTGCCGATTTATTCCCTGCTTCCCGAGATCCGCACGACACTCGCGGAACATGTTTCGCTGGTGATCGAGGCGCCGCCCGGCGCCGGCAAGACCACGCGCGTGCCGCCCGTATTGCTGAACAGCGACTGGCTGCAAGGCCGCAAGCTGGTGATGCTGGAGCCACGGCGGCTGGCGGCGCGCGCCGCCGCACATTACATGGCGGCCGAGCTCGGTGAGCCGGTCGGCGAAACCGTTGGCTACCGCGTACGCATGGATACGCGCGTCGGGCCGCGTACTCGCCTCGAGGTGGTCACGGAAGGGGTGCTGACGCGCCTGCTGCACTCGGACCCGGCGCTCAGCGACTACGGCGCGGTAATTTTCGACGAATTCCACGAACGCAGCCTGCACGCCGATCTGGCGCTGGCGTTGATTTTGGAAACCAGGCAGGTGCTGCGGCCGGACCTGCGGA
>JBOIAZ010000106.1:0-24420 GCA_050739175.1 Gammaproteobacteria bacterium | reverse complement strand
GCAGGTAGCGGCAAAACACAGATTCGCGCGCATCTCTCCGCAGAAAGCGCGCCTGGTCGCGGATCAGATCCGCGGCAAGCAGGTTGGCCAGGCACTCAGGGAGCTGGAATTCAGCCCCAAGAAGGCGGCGGTGTTACTCAAGAAAATTCTTGAATCCGCCATTGCCAATGCCGAACACAACAACGGTGCCGACATTGATGAACTCAAGGTCGCGACCGTGTGCGTGGACGAAGGTCCGCACATGAAGCGCTGGATGCCGCGAGCCAAGGGTCGCGGCGCACAAATTCTAAAACGTACGAGCCACATCACTGTGACTGTGGCAGACGAGTAAGGACGGGCGCATGGGTCAGAAAGTCAATCCGGTAGGTTTCCGTCTCGGCATCGCGTCGGACTGGAACTCGAAGTGGTTCGCTTCCAAGGGTCTGTACGCGCAGAACCTGCTCAGCTACATCAAGGTCCGCGAGTTCCTGAAGAAGAAGCTCGCCCAGGCCTCGGTGAGCCGCATCGAGATCAAGCGGCCGGCGAAGAAATGCCACATCTCCATTCATACCGCGCGCCCTGGTGTGGTGATCGGCAAGAAAGGCGAAGACATAGATGCGCTGCGCAAACAGCTCATCGCGATGATGCCGGGTGTGGACGTGGATGTGTCCATCGAGGAAATCCGCAAGCCGGAACTCGATGCCTATCTGGTCGCCGAAGGCATCGCCCAGCAGTTGGAGCGTCGCATCATGTTCCGCCGCGCCATGAAGCGCGCGGTGCAAAACACCATGCGCTTGGGGGCCTTGGGCGTGAAGGTGCGCGTGTCCGGGCGCCTGAACGGCGCGGAGATTGCACGCAGCGAGTGGTACCGCGAGGGCCGCGTGCCGCTGCACACCTTGCGCGCCGACATCGATTACGGCAGCGCCGAGGCCAAGACCACCTATGGCGTCATCGGCGTCAAGGTATGGATTTTCAAGGGCGAGATTTTGGACGCCAGCGAGATCAGCGTCGGGCGCGAAGCCACCGGCGACAAAGCCAAAGCCGGAATGAAGGCCGATGTTGCAGCCTAAGCGCACTAAATTCCGCAAGCAGCAGAAGGGCCGCAATCGCGGTTTGGCGCAGTCGGGCAACACCGTGGCCTACGGCGAGTATGGCTTGAAGGCCACGGATCGCGGCCGCCTCACTGCGCGCGAGATCGAGGCCGGACGCCGCGCCATGACGCATTTCGTGAAACGCGGCGGCAAGATCTGGATTCGGGTGTTCCCGGACGTACCGGTGACCAAGAAACCGCTGGAAGTGCGCATGGGCAACGGCAAAGGCAACGTCGAGTACTGGGTGGCCAAGGTGCAGCCGGGTTCGATGCTCTACGAGATGGAAGGCGTGGACGAGGCCACGGCACGCAAGGCCTTCCGTCTCGCGGCCGCCAAGATCTCCGTGACCACGACGTTCGTCAGCCGGCAGGTGATGTGATGGACGCCAAGGAATTGCGTGCCAAAAACGACCGGCAGCTGCAGGAAGAACTCCTGGCGCTGCGTCAGGAGCAGTTCAACCTGGCGATGCAGCAGGCCAGCGGCCAGATGCCGCGCGGCCACCAGATATATAACGTGCGCAAGAACATCGCGCGCGTCAAAACCGTGCTCGCCGAGCGGGCCAAGGCAGTGGGCAAATGATTACGAGCAGTGCGGCCGTGAAACCCAAGCGCACCGTCACCGGACGGGTGCTCAGCAACAAGATGGACAAGACCATCACGGTGGTGGTGGAGCGCGTGGTCAAGCATCCCGAGTACGGCAAGATCCTGCGCCGGCGCACCAAGATCAAGGCGCACGATGAGCAGAACGCCTGTCAGGAAGGCGATACGGTGGTAATCGCGCCCTGCCGGCCGATTTCCCGCCACAAGGCCTGGAAACTGGTGGAGATCCTGACGCACGCGCAGCCTGCGCCTGCGGCCAGCCAGGCGGACGTGCAGCCATGATCCAGATGCGCACCGTGCTTGATGCCGCAGATAACAGCGGCGCACGCAGCCTGAAATGCATCAAGGTGCTGGGCGGCTCCAAGCGCCGCTATGCGCGCATCGGTGATGTCATCAAGGTGAGCATCGGCGACGCCGTTCCGCGCGGCAAGGTCAAGAAGGGCGAGATCTACGAGGCCGTGGTGGTGCGTACCCGGAGCGGTGTGCGCCGCCCGGACGGATCATTGATCCGTTTCGACAGCAATGCCGCGGTGCTGCTCAACAACAAGCTGGAACCCATCGGTACGCGCATCTTCGGGCCGGTCACGCGCGAGCTGCGCACCGAGCGGTTCATGCGCATCATTTCGCTGGCGCCGGAAGTGCTGTGAGCGTGAGGAGCGGACGGGCATGAGCAGAATCAAGAAAGGCGACGAAGTCATCGTGATTGCCGGCAAGGACAAGGGCCGACGCGGTGCCATCCTCAAGATGATCGAAGGCAAGCGCGTGATCGTCGAGAACCTGAACATGGCCAAGAAACACCAGCGTCCGAATCCCAACGCCGGAGTCACGGGCGGCATCGTCGAGCGCGAAATGCCGATCCACATCTCCCGCGTGATGCTGTTCAATCCGGTCACCAAGAAGGGCGACCGCGTGGGCGTGCGTACCCTGGAGAATGGCCGCAAGGTGCGCATCTTCCGTTCCAACAAAGAAGTGGTTGATGTCTGAGGCGCACCCATGACCCGATTGCAAACCTATTATCGTGAAACCGTGGTGCCGGAACTCACCAAGCGGTTCAGTTACGCCAACCCCATGCAGGTGCCGCGCATCACCAAGATCACGCTCAACATGGGCGTAGGCGAAGCTACCGCGGACAAGAAGGTCATGGAGCATGCGGTCAAGGACATGACCCGCATTGCCGGCCAGAAACCGGTGGTCACCAAGTCCAAGAAGTCCATCGCCAACTTCAAGGTGCGCGAGGATTATCCCGTAGGCTGCAAGGTGACGCTGCGGCGCGCGTACATGTACGAGTTCCTCGACCGCCTGATCAGCATCGCGCTGCCGCGGGTGCGCGATTTCCGCGGCATCAGCGGGCGCTCCTTCGACGGCCGCGGCAACTTCAGCATGGGCGTGAAGGAACAAATCATCTTTCCGGAAATCGAGTACGACCAGATCGACGCGCTGCGCGGCATGGATATCACCATCACCACCAATGCGAAGACTGACGCGGAAGCACGAGCGCTCCTCGAAGCCTTCAAATTCCCGTTCAGGAACTGAGGTTTAATACATGGCCAAGACATCCATGGTGAATCGCGAAGTGAAACGCGAAAAGCTGGTGAAGAAATTCGCCAAGCAGCGCGCCGAGCTCAAGCGCCTCATCCGCGATCTCGAAACGAGCGATGAGGAACGCCACGCGGCGGTCACCAAGCTCGCGAAACTGCCACGCGATTCGAGTGCCTCGCGCCAGCGCAACCGCTGCGCGATCACCGGCCGTTCACGCGGCAATTATCGAAAGTTCGGTTTGGGCCGCAGCAAATTGCGCGAAGCCGCCATGCGCGGCGACGTACCTGGCCTGCACAAGGCCAGTTGGTAAGGACTAATCGAGGGATATCGCTACTATGAGTATGACTGATCCCATAGCCGACATGTTCACCCGCATCCGCAACGGCCAATTGGTTGGCCGCGAACAGGTGAATATGCCTGCCTCGAGTATCAAGTGCGAGATCGCGCGCGTGCTCAAGGACGAGGGCTACATCGAGGAATTCGAGCGTCGTGAGCAGGATGGCAAGGCGGAACTCGTGGTGACGCTCAAGTATCATCAAGGCCGTCCGGTCATTGACCACATCCGCCGCATCAGCAAACCGGGTCTGCGCGTGTACAAGCGCAAGGACCAGTTGCCGAAAGTGCTGGGGGGCCTTGGTATCGCCATCGTCTCGACGCCGCAAGGCTTGATGAGCGACCGCGCCGCGCGCGCCGCAGGTCAGGGCGGTGAAGTGCTGTGCGTAGTTTCCTGACCGGGTTTCCAAGGTAGTCCCATGTCCAGAATTGCCAGTCAACCGATCCCGCTGCCCAAGGGCGTCGAAGCGACCATCGTCGGCAGCGCGGTTACCATCAAGGCGGCGAAAGCCAGCCTGGCCTTTGTGCTGCATCCGCACGTCGAAGTGAAGAGCGACAACGGTGTGCTGCACGTCGCCGTGCAACCGGGCCATCCGGAAGCGGATGCGGTCGCGGGTACCACGCGCGCGCTGCTCAACAACGCGGTGAAGGGTGTAATCCACGGATTCCAGAAGAAGCTCGAACTGGTGGGCGTGGGTTTCCGCGCCAGCATGCAGGGCAAGATCCTGAACCTGACACTCGGTTTTTCCCACCCGGTAAATTACAAAGTGCCGGAAGGCATCCATATAGAGACGCCGAGCCAGACGGAAATCATCATCAAGGGCACGGATCGCCAGAAAGTCGGCCAGGTGGCCGCCGAGATCCGGGGCTTCCGCCCGCCGGAACCCTACAAGGGCAAGGGCGTGCGCTATACCAACGAGCGCGTGGTCCTCAAAGAGGCCAAGAAGAAATAGCAGGTGAGTTGAGCCATGGACAAGAAACCCTTCGAGAAGAAACTGGCGCGCCTGCGGCGTGCACGGCGCGCGCGTGCGCGCATGCGCGAACTTGCTGCCTGCCGCCTGTGCGTGCACCGCACGCCCGTGCACATCTATGCGCAGATCCTGGCGCCGCAGGGCGACAAAGTGCTGGCCGCGGCCTCCACGCTCCAGGCCGAGGTCAAGAAAGGCCTGAAAAACACCGGTAACATCGCCGCCGCGGCGGCCGTGGGCAAGGCCATTGCCGAGCAGGCCAAACACGCGGGCATCACGCGCGTCGCCTTCGACCGTTCCGGATTCAAGTATCACGGGCGCGTAAAGGCGCTCGCCGACGCCGCGCGTGAGCACGGTTTGCAGTTCTAGGGTGCAGCATGGCGAAAATCGAGAATCTCCCGAATAGCAGCGACGGCCTGATGGAAAAACTGGTGGCCGTGAACCGCGTGGCCAAGGTGGTCAAGGGCGGCCGGCAATTCGGCTTCACGGCGCTTACCGTGGTGGGCGATGGCGCCGGCAAGGTGGGCTTCGGCTACGGCAAGGCGCGCGAGGTGCCGAATGCGGTGTCCAAGGCCATGGAGCACGCGCGCAAGAACCTGCGCCAGGTGTCGCTGCGCGAGGGCACGCTGCATTACGCGATCCGCGCGCATCACGGTGCCACGCGCGTGTACATGCAGCCCGCCTCGGCGGGTACCGGCATCATCGCGGGCGGTGCCATGCGCGCGGTGCTGGAAGTTGCCGGTGTCAGGAACGTGCTCGCCAAGAGCTATGGTTCGCGCAATCCCATCAACGTGGTGCGCGCCACCCTGAATGCGCTCAGTGAACAGTACTCGCCGCAGGATCTTGCGGCAAAACGCGGCAAGACACTGGATGAAATCCGGGGCTGAGCCATGAGCAAAACCACCAAACAAATCAAGGTCACGCTGGTGAGGAGTCCCTGCGGGCGGCTCAAGGTCCACCGTGATTGCGTGCGTGGCCTGGGCCTGCGTCGCCTGCAGCATTCGGTCACGCTCAGCGACACTCCGGAAGTGCGCGGCATGATCAAGAAAGCTTCCTTCCTGCTGCGCGTCGAGGAGAATTGACATGCGCCTCAACACGCTGTCGCCGGCAGTCGGAGCCAAAACCGGCAAGAAACGCCTGGGTCGCGGCATCGGCTCGGGCCTCGGCAAGACCTCCGGCAAGGGCCACAAAGGCCAGTACGCGCGTAAGGGCGGCTACCACAAAGTCGGCTTCGAAGGCGGCCAGATGCCGTTGCAGCGGCGCCTGCCCAAGGTCGGATTCCGTTCGCATCTGAAACCCAGCCGCGCCGAAGTGCGCCTGGACGCGCTCGCCCGCGTCGAGGCCGCCGTCATCGACATCCTGGCACTCAAGACCGCGGGGTTGGTGCCGCTGCAGACCGAGCGCGTCAAGGTGATTCTGGCTGGCGAACTCAAGAAAACGGTCACGCTCAAGGGCGTGGCCGCCACGGCCGGGGCGCGCAAGGCCATCGAGGCTGCCGGCGGCAAGGTGGAGGACTAAGTGTCCAGGAACGCGAGCGGCACGGGGGTGATGTCATCCCTGTCGCAGATCGGGAAGCTCCACGATCTGCGCAAGCGCCTGCTGTTCCTGGTGGGCGCGTTTGTGGTGTTCCGCGTTGGCACCCACATCCCGGTGCCGGGCATTGATCCGGCGGCGCTTGCACGGCTCTTCAGCCAGCATTCCGGCGGGCTGCTCAGCATGTTCAATATGTTCTCGGGCGGCGCGCTCATGCGCCTGTCGGTGTTCGCGCTCGGCGTCATGCCCTACATCTCCGCCTCCATCATCATGCAGATGTTGGCGGTGGTGGTGCCGAGCCTGGAGAAATTGCGCAAGGAAGGCCAAGCCGGCCAGCGAATCATCACCAAGTACACGCGCTGGGGCACGGTGGTGCTGGCCCTGTTCCAGTCGCTGGGTGCGGCGCTCGCGCTGGAAAGTCAGGGCGTGGCGGTGAGTCCCGGATTCACCTTTGTATTCGTGGCTACGGTGTCGCTGACTACCGGCACGCTGTTCCTGATGTGGGTTGGCGAGCAGATGACCGAGCGCGGCGTGGGCAACGGCATTTCCATGATCATTTTCGCGGGTATCGTCGCGGGCCTGCCGTCGGCCTTCGGCGGCACCCTGGACCTGGTGCGCACCGGGCAGATGAACCCCATCATCGCCATCGTGGTGCTGGCGGTGGTGCTCGGCGTGACCGCATTCGTGGTGTTCGTGGAGCGCGGCCAGCGGCGCATTACCGTGAACTACGCCAAGCGCCAGCAGGGCCGGCGGCTGTATGCCGCGCAGACCAGCCACCTGCCGCTCAAGCTCAACATGTCGGGCGTGATCCCGCCGATCTTCGCGTCCTCGATCATCCTGTTCCCCGCGACCGTGGGCAACTGGTTCGGTTCGCAGTCCGGGGGCTGGCTCGCGATCGCACTGCAGAAATTTGCCGCCGCCATGTCGCCGGGCGAGCCGATCTACGACATTACCTACGGCGGCCTGATCATCTTTTTCACCTTTTTCTATACCGCGCTGGTCTTCAATTCCAAGGAAACGGCGGAGAACCTGAAGAAATCCGGGGCCTTCATCCCCGGCATCCGTCCGGGACAGCAGACCGCCGCCTACGTGGACAGCGTACTTACCCGGCTGACGTTCTGGGGCGCCATCTACATAACCGCGGTGTGCCTGTTGCCGCAGTTTCTGATTACTTACTGGAACGTGCCGTTCTTCTTCGGTGGCACGTCGCTGCTGATTGACGTGGTGGTGGTCATGGATTTCATGGCGCAGTTGCAGGCGCACCTCATGTCCCACCAGTACGAAGGTCTGCTGCGCAAGGCCAATCTCAAGGGCTACGGCGGCGCCGGGCTGCGATGAGGATCAACGTGCGGCAGAGGATTGCCGCGGGAGTCGAGCGATGAAAGTACGTACTTCGGTCAAGAAAATCTGCCGTAACTGCAAAATCGTGCGGCGTGGTGGCGTGGTGCGGGTGATCTGCAGCGACGCGCGCCACAAACAGCGTCAAGGGTGAGGCGAAGGTTTTCATTGATTCATATGGGAAATTCAGGCAGAATTACCCGTTTTCGCGCCGCGAAACGCGGCATTGAGTGAGGACAGCGCATGGCCGCCCGCATTGCCGGCGTCAATATCCCGCCCAACCAGCATGCCGTAATCGGCCTGCAGAACATTTACGGCATCGGCCGCAGCCGCGCGCGCCTGATCTGCCAGGTGGCGGGCATCAAGCCCGAAACCCGGGTCAAGGACCTGACCGACGCCGAAGTCGAAGCGCTGCGCGTGAACGTCGGCAAGTTCGAGGTCGAGGGCGATCTGCGCCGCGAAATCTCCATGAGCATCAAGCGTCTCATGGATCTCGGCTGCTACCGTGGCCTGCGCCACCGCAAGGGCCTGCCGGTACGCGGCCAGCGCACGCGTACCAACGCGCGCACGCGCAAAGGCCGTCGCAAGCAGACCGTCAAGCAGGCCGTCAAGACAACGTCGTGAGCCTGAACATCGCAGGGTAAGTGCATGGCAGAAGAAGCCAAACCAGCCAAAGAATCCGAAGTAGCGACGGCCGCCGCCCCCGCAGCCGCGGGCGAGGCGCCAGCCGCCGCCCCCGCGGCGCGCAAGCGCGTCCGAAAGACCGTGGTGGATGCGGTGGCGCACGTGCACGCCTCGTTCAACAACACCATCATCACCATCACGGACCGTCAGGGCAACGTGCTCTGCTGGGCCACCGCCGGCGGATCCGGGTTCCGCGGTTCACGCAAGTCCACACCCTTCGCCGCGCAGGTGGCAGCCGAAAAAGCCGGCATCAAGGCCCAGGAGTTCGGCGTCAAGAACCTGGAAGTCCAGGTCAAGGGTCCCGGCCCTGGCCGTGAATCGGCGGTGCGTTCGCTGCACAACATCGGCTTCAAGATCGCCAACATCTCGGATGTCACGCCCATTCCGCACAATGGCTGCCGTCCGCCCAAGAAACGCCGCGTTTAATCCAGAGGTTCATTGATGGCTCGTTATCTCGGACCCAAATGCAAACTCTCGCGGCGCGAGGGCACGGATCTGTTCCTCAAGTCGAGCATCCGTCCGCTCGAGTCCAAGTGCCGCATCGAATCGCAGCCCGGACAGCATGGCGCCAAACGTAACCGCCTGTCGGAATACGGCGGCCAATTGCGCGAGAAGCAGAAATTGCGGCGCATGTACGGAGTGCTGGAGCGCCAGTTTCGCCGCTATTACCAGGAAGCTTCGCGCCGCACCGGCGCCACCGGCCAGACGCTGCTGCAAATCCTCGAGTGCCGCCTGGACAACGTGGTGTACCGCATGGGTTTTGCCGCGACCCGCGCCGAAGCGCGCCAGCTCGTCGGCCACAAGGCCATCGAAGTGAACGGCAAAATCGTCAACATCCCATCCTACCAGGTCAAGGCCGAGGATTCGGTCGCGGTGCGCGAGCGCGCCAGGAAGCAATTGCGCATCCAGAACGCGCTCGCCATCGCCAAGCAGTTGCCGCCCATCGAGTGGGTGGAAGTGGACGAGACCCAATTGAGCGGCAAGTTCAAGCGCGTGCCGGAGCGCAGCGACATTCTGCCCGACATCAACGAAAACCTGGTGGTCGAGCTGTACTCCAAGTAATGGTTCAGGTTTCAGTCTGTAGTTAGCGAGGGAATTATCCCATGCAGGGTTCAGTCACGGAATTTTTGAAGCCACGCCTGGTTGGCGTGCAGGCGCAGTCCGATCAACAGGCGCGCGTGGTGCTCGAGCCGCTGGAGCGCGGCTTCGGCCACACACTAGGCAACGCGCTGCGGCGCATCCTGTTGTCATCCATGCCGGGGTGCGCGGTGGTGGAAGCCGAGATCGAGGGCGTACTGCACGAGTACACCGCCATCGAAGGCGTGCAGGAAGATGTGGTGGACATCCTGCTGAATCTCAAGCAGCTTGCGATCCGCATGCACACGCGCGACGAGGCCACGCTCACGCTCGTCAAGAAGGGTCCGGGCGTGGTCACGGCCGCCGACATCCAGCTGGATCACGACGTCGAGATCGTAAACCCGGCTCTGGTGATCGCGCACCTGAACAGCGCCGGATCGCTCAACATGAAACTCAGGATCAAGCGCGGCCGCGGCTACCAGCCGGCCAATCAGCGCCTGCAGTTCGAGGAGGAATCGCGTCCCATCGGCCGCCTGCTGCTGGACGCGTCCTTCAGCCCGGTGCGCCGCGTGACCTACACGGTGGAGAGTGCACGCGTGGAACAGCGCACCGACCTCGACAAGCTCATCATCGATATCGAGACCAATGGCACGATTGATCCGGAAGAAGCCATTCGTCGTGCCGCCACCATCCTCTCCGAGCAGCTCGCGGCTTTCGTGGACCTCAAGGGCCGCGATGCCGGACATGCCGGCGGCGAGGCGCACTTCGATCCCGTGCTCCTGAAACCGGTGGAAGAGCTCGAGCTCACGGTGCGCTCCGCCAACTGTCTCAAGGCCGAGAACATCAATTACATCGGCGACCTGGTGCAGAAGACCGAGGTCGAGCTGTTGAAGACGCCGAATCTCGGCAAGAAATCGCTCACCGAAATCAAGGACGTGCTTGCGCAGCACGGCCTGACGCTCGGCATGAAGATCGAGAACTGGCCGCCCCCGAGCCTGCAAAAGCCCGTGGCCGTGTAAGGAAGCCGCCGCATGCGTCACCAGAATATCGGCCGGCAGCTCTCGCGCAATTCCGCACACCGTGCGGCGCTGATGCGCAACATGGCGGGTGCGCTGCTGCGTTATGAGAGCATCCGCACCACGCTGCCCAAAGCCAAGGAACTGCGGCGCGTGGTCGAGCCCCTGATCACGCTCGCCCGCGAGGACAACGTCGCCAAGCGGCGTCTGGCCTACGCGCGGCTGCGCGACGACGCCGTAGTCACCAAACTTTTTGCCGACATCGGGCCGCATTTCAAGACGCGCCCCGGCGGTTACACGCGCATCCTGAAATTTGGCGTGCGCGCGGGCGACAAAGCGCCGATGGCAGTGATGCAGCTCGTGGACCGCGAAACCCAGATCGCCGCCATGGCCGATCAGCACGTCGAGGCACGCAAAGCGCGCGCGACGAAATCCGCGGAAGCATCTGCCGAGCAGCCTCGGAAGCCGGCGAAGAAAGCCAAGGCGGAGAAACCCGCCAAGGCCGAGAAGGCCGCAAAAGCGGAGAAGACCGCAAAAGCGGAGAAGACCGCCAAGCCCGCAACCAAAGAAACCAGGAAGACGGCGAAAGCCGAGAAGAAGGCCGACGCCAAATCCGACAAGCCCGCCGCCAAAAAAACCGGGAAAAAATCCCTGTTCAGGCGCGCCGCAAAAAAGAACGATAAGTAAACGGCTGATGACCGTTAACCGAAAGCCGGGTCCTGCCCGGCTTTTTTTTTCATGCGGTGCACCGCAAGCCGCAGGCGAGGCAAGCTGCGAGCAGGTGGCTGCAAATCACATGCCGCATGTGCAATCCGGCAGCAAATTGCACCTGTCGAGCGCTTCGCCTTGGGCGGCGTTGACTGATGGCGCGCGCAGCGCGGACGCGGAAGTGCCCGTTACCGGACACCGCGACGCCGAGAAAGCCTGTTTCGCCGCGATTCGCACATGGCCGGCTCAGTCGCGCCGCGAGAGCCTGCCAACGGGCACCCGGCCTCGGATTCGCGCTGGTCGACAGACAGGTGCCTTCCCCAACCCCACGCGGCAAAAAAACCCGGCTCCAGGGCGCGGTGGGAGCGCGCGACACGGTGGATTGCCCCCAGAAACCGGGGCCGGGAGCGGGACTGGCTTTATTGCAAAAAGTCGCTATATTATGTAAATCCTTAGAGATAGGCGGTGTGAAACTGCCGACAGGCAGGTGGGCTGAATAGCGGCCTGCCGACCCAATGCCAGTGGCATTGCCCTCTAAGAAGGATTGGGGCGCCGTTCCGGTGGAGTATCACGGAAAACGTGAGTGCAAGACCAATGTTGACCGACCCGAAGCCGACTTCCGCGAGCGACGCAGCGGGGGTTGCTGCCGGACGCGTGCCTGAGTGGCGCTCCGATCGCGGACCCGCGCATGTGCCGTTCACGGATTTCACGCATCCCATGGATGACGAGGAATTCACCGCGGTGCAGCACCTGGCGATCGATGGCGATCTCGATGCCATGGTGGATTATGCCTTTGAATTGCGCCGGCGCGGCGATCATGCCCAGGCGCTCGAGTGGTTGACGCGGGCGGGCGACGCGGGGCATGAGCGCGCCATTTCCGAACTCGCCACCGCACAACTCGGTCAGGCCGAGAATGCGGAAAATTCCATGCAGTCGCTGCACTGGATCAAACGCGCGGCCGAAAGCGGGAACCGCGATTGCATGTTATTCCTCGCGCGTGCCTACCGCGATGGCGAGCAGGGACTGGTGCGCGATTTCAAGCAAATGCTGCGCTGGGCATTGCATGCTGCGGCGGCGCATTCGTCCGAAGCCATGCGCCTGGTGAGCGATGCCTACTCGCTCGGGCAGGGCGTACGCCAGAATCTGGCGCGCGCACTCATCTGGCTGCGACGCGCGGCGGCCGCCGGGGATGCCGCGGCGATCCAGCGGCTCGCCAGCCGGTATCTCACCGGTCAGGGAGCGGAGCGCGATCCGGCCAACTTTTTCCAATGGACCAGCAAGGGTGCCGAGGCGGGCGATCCGACGCTGATGTTCAACCTGGCCGAGGCCTACCGCGACGGCATCGGCACCGAAGTGGACAACGCGGCCTTCTTCCGCTGGATGAACAAAGCGGCGGACCGCAATTGTCCACCCGCGTTGTTCGAGCTGGCGCTCGCTTACCGCGACGGCATCGGCGTCAAACCCGATGCGGCCGAATACCACCGATTGCTGATGCGCGCCGCCGATGCCGGCGATCCGCAGGCTATGAACAACCTCGCACTGCGCTACCTTCACGGTGTGGGCGTGGCGCTCGATGCCAAGCGCCATATCGAATTGCTGACACGCGCGGCGCAGGCCGGCGAACCGAGCGCCATGTTCAACCTGGCGCATGCCTATCGTGATGGTCTCGGCGTCGCGCGCAGCCAGGAGCAGTACCTGGCATGGCTGCGCCAAGCGTCCCAACTGCGTCATTCGCACGCACAGGTCGAGCTGGCCGTGCACTACTTCCGGCTGGCCTTGAGGGGCCGGGATGCACTGAATTTTGAGCAGGCCGCGCTCGGCGCGCGCTTTGAGCAGCTTGCGACCGCGGCTGCTGAAGCCGGGGACCCGCGCGGCATGTACCTGCTCGCCATGGCGCACCGGCGCGGTCTCGGGGTGTTGGGTGACTTGAAGCTCGCGCGCGAGTGGACGGAGCGCGCGGCCCACGCCGGTCTCGCGATCGCGATGACGGATCTTGCCGATTTGTACCGCAATGCTCCCGATGGCAGTTCCGATCCGCTGAATTACTTCACCTGGATCAAGCGCGCGGCGGAGGCGGGCGATGTCACTGCCAAGCGCCGGCTGGCGCTCGCCTATCACGATGGCGAAGGCACGGAGCGCGATCTGGATGCCTGTCGCCGCTGGCTGGAAGTGGCGGCCCGCGATGGCGATCAGGCCGCCTTTGTGCTCCTTGGGCTCCTCGATCTCGAGCGCGATGGTGAAATCGAGCCGTCGCAGTTGCACACGGCGCTCGAACCGTTCATGGGCCTGCAGGCTGAAGTCAACAAGATCAAAAGCACGCATCTGGTACGCGCAGCGCCGGAAGGGGTCGCGCACTTCACCACCGCCGAGGTGCTGCGTTCGCTCTTGAGCCCAGGCGCCGGGGACAGCACCCGCAACAGCCTGCGTCTCTACAACGCCGCCTATTTCAAGGACCTGCAGGACGGGCGACTGTTGTTTGATGTGCATGACTCACCCGCAGCGGTCCTGCTGCGCGGGTTTTTCCCCGAGCAGCGTTCGCACGACTGGCCGCTGACCACGCCCTGGGATGGGCGCGAATATTCGGTGTATGTCGGCTCCTTCAATCTGCGCGCCGATTACCTCGATTTGTGGCGTGCGCATGGTGCCAACGGCGCGGGCGTGTGCATCGTGACGCCGCTCGCGGCCTTTACCCAGGACCGGGAACGCATGCCGTTCACGCTTGCCCCGGCGGCGGCCACGGAGCGGGCGAGCGCGCCGGACGCAGTGCCGCGCGCCATCGCACCGGTGCTTTACCGCATGGAGTACGATCCGGCGGTGATGGCCGAGATGCTGCAGGGCATGCAGCCGCATTTGGCGGCCATCCAGGCGTTCAAGGAACCGTTGACGAGTGGCGGTGGCATCGTGGATGCACTGGTCCGGATTCTGGTGAGCGAGATCCTGTACCTTTTCAAACCCGAAGCGTACCAGGGCGAGTACGAGGCGCGGCTGGTCGCGGCCTTCGACATTGCATCTGACTGCGTGCAGCGCGACGCGAGCACTGATCCGGGGCGGCTGTATGTGGAAACCGAACCGTTCTTGTTGAGTACACCCGGTTCGCGCATCCTTATCGGCCCGGCCGTCAAGGAACGCGCCGCGACCTACCTGGATCTGCGCTACCGTCTGGCGAAGAGCAGATGGTCTGGTTCCACCCGGGTCAGCAATTCGTCCATCGAATATCGCTGACGTCAGCCACATCGACAAGGCCGCCGGCCCAAGGGTGAGCCGCGCACACGCCGATTGACACCTGGCCGCCGCTTGCGACGGCGGTCAAGACCGGCGCGCATGCAATTTATCCCAAGACGTTCCCGCTGCTTATCCCGAGACCCGCACGCTGCGCGCAGACCCGTGCGTGCAAGTCCCGACTTAGGCCAAACACCGGCTGCGTAACAGCCGCGCCCAGCCGCTGCCGATCAGCGCAACGCAGTGCGGACCCTGTTTGGGCGAGGGTGCTATCCTGCGCTTCGAGGACCATTGCGCACGCGCGGATAAGCCGGTGACGCGGTGCATCCGGCGGACAGTACTTTTGAAGGACGACTTATGCAATCCGATCACCGATGCGGCAGGGCGACGCAGGCGTGAATCTCAAAGCAGCATTCAAGGCCTACGACATCCGTGGCCGCGTGCCGGACGAACTGGACGAAGACGCGGCACGCCGCATCGGCCGCGCCTACGTGGAGCAAATCAAACCCAAGCGCGTGGTGCTCGGCCGCGATGTGCGCCTGTCGAGCGCGGCGTTCGCCGCGGCAGTGACTGAAGGTGTGCGCGGCGCCGGCGCGGAGGTGCTGGATATCGGCCTGTGCGGCACCGAAGAGATGTATTTCGCCACGTTTCACCTCAAAGCCGACGGCGGCATCATGGTGACGGCAAGCCACAATCCGCCGGATTACAACGGCATGAAGTTCGTGCGCGAGGGTGCGCGGCCGGTGAGCGCCGACACCGGCTTGCAGGACATCGCAAGGCGTGTTTTGGCAGGCGCACCCGGGCCGGCCACCGCACCGCGCGGTGGTTACCGGCAGATCAACGTGCGCGATGACTATGTACGCCACGTGCTGGGGTATGTCGATACCGCAGCACTCAAGCCGATTAAAGTGGTGGTGAATGCCGGCAACGGATGTGCCGGGCCGACCTTTGACGCGATTGCAAAACATCTGCCGCTGCAGGTGACGCGACTGTTGCATGAACCCGACGGGCGTTTCCCGAACGGCGTGCCCAATCCCATGCTGGAGCAGAACCGTGCGCTCACCGCGCAGACCGTACGCCAGCAGGATGCGGCGCTCGGCATTGCCTGGGATGGCGATTTTGACCGCTGTTTTTTCTTTGACGAGCACGGTGCATTCATCGAGAGCTATTACCTCGTGGGACTCCTGGCGCAAGCGTTCCTGGCGAAATTCCCTGGTGAAAAAATCGTCCACGATCCGCGCTTGACCTGGAATACGCTCGACATCGTGCGGGGCGCGGGCGGCACGCCCGTGGTGAGCCGTTGCGGCCACGCCTTCATCAAGGATGTCATGCGTTCGGCCAATGCCATCTACGGCGGTGAGATGAGCGCACATCATTACTTCCGCGATTTCTCCTATTGCGACAGCGGCATGATTCCCTGGCTGCTGATGCTGGAATTGCTGGCGACGAGCGGCCGGCCGCTGTCCGCGCTGGTGGCCGAGCGCCTGCGCCGGTTTCCGGTGAGCGGCGAAATCAACCGCCGCGTGACCGACGGCCGGGCCGTGCTGCACAGGCTTGAACAGCGTTACGCGGCACAGGCCGCGGACACGGCGCACCTCGACGGCCTGAGCATGGAATTCGCGGACTGGCGTTTCAATCTGCGCGCCTCGAACACCGAACCCCTGCTGCGCCTGAATGTGGAAACCCGCGGCGACCCGGCCCTGCTCAAGGCGCGCACCGCGGAACTTCTGGAACTTATCGGCGGGCAGCCCGGCTGATGACGCGCGGCATGCCCATCCTGGTCACCGGCGGCACCGGCTACATCGGTTCGCACACCTGCGTAGAACTCCTGCGGGCCGGCCATGAGGTGGTAATCGCCGACAATCTTTCCAACAGTTCGGATTCAGTGTTGGAGCGCATCGAGCGCATTGCCGGCCGGGCGCCGGCGTTTCACAAGCTCGACCTGCGCGATGCGAACGGCTTGAGTTCACTTTTGCAGCGGCACCCGGTGGCGGCCGTGATTCACTTCGCGGGCGTCAAGGCGGTCGCCGAGTCGGTGGCCGATCCGCTGAAATATTACGACAACAACGTCAACGGCAGCCTCACGCTGTTCGCGGCACTGCGCGCATTCGGGATCAGGCGCGTGGTGTTCAGCTCGTCGGCCACGGTGTACGGAGCACAGGCGGTTTCGCCCATCGGCGAGCGCGCCGCAACCGCACCGGCCAATCCTTACGGCCGCACCAAATTGGTGATTGAGGAAATACTCGGTGATTTATGCACCGCCGACCCGGAATTTCGCGCCGTGGCGCTGCGTTATTTCAATCCGGTGGGCGCGCACGCCAGCGGTCTCATCGGCGAAGCGCCTCAGGGTACGCCCAACAATCTGATGCCTTACATCTGCCAGGTGGCTGCGGGAAAATTGCCGGAACTTCGGGTCTTCGGCAAGGATTACCCGACGCCGGATGGCACCGCGATTCGCGATTATTTGCACGTCATGGATCTGGCGCAGGGACACCTGCGGGCGCTGGATTTCCTGGAGCGCGTGCCGGGATTTTCCGCCATCAATCTCGGCACCGGCCGCGGCACCAGCGTGCTCGAGATGCTGCAAACCTTCGAACGCGTCAATCAGGTGCGCGTCCTGTGGAAATTTGCCGGCCGCCGGCCGGGAGACACGGTGACCACCTATGCCGATCCGGCGCTCGCCGGCAGCGCGTTGCACTGGCGCGCGCAGCTCACGCTTGAGGACATGTGCCGCGATGCCTGGCGCTGGCAGAAATCCGGCGCAGCCGGCTGAGCGTGCAGGCCAGTGGCGGCGGACGTGATTTGCAGCTGATGCGGGCGCCGTTCAGGTCAATGGCCAGATACGCGGAATAATCAGCATCGCCACCAGCCACATGAGCAGATTGAGCGGCGCGCCGAAGCGCAGATAATCGCTGAAGCGGTAGCCGCCCGGTCCGTACACCATGAGGTTGGTGGCGTAGCCGATGGGGGTGGCGAAGCTTGCCGAAGCCGCCATGGTGATGGCGATAGCGAACGGCATGAAGTGCAGGCCGAGCGCGCGGGTGGTGGCGAACGCGATGGGAAACACGATCACCGCCGCGGCGCTGTGGGTCACGATTTCGGTGAGCAGCATGGTGATGCCGTAGATTGCCACCAGCAGCCAGCGCGGATCCTGCTGCGTCAGCGACAGCAGATAATGCGCGATGTGCGCGGCCGCGCCGCTTACCTCGAGCGCCTGCCCGAGCCCGAAGGACGCGGCGATGGTGATCAGCAGCGGGATGTCCAGGCTCTTGCGCGCGGCCGTCGCAGTGCAGCAGCGCGCGAGGATCATCAGTCCTGCCGCCACGAAGGCCGCCGGTGCGAGCGGCAGGATGTTCAGGCCCTTCGCAAGCACCATGCCGAGCAGGATCAGCCAGGCGAGCCAACTGCGCCCGTGGCGCGGGAACACCGAGCCTTCGATGGGCCTGAGCAGCAGGAAATCGCGCGAATTCTCGTGACGCTTGGGAAATTCGTGATCGGTTTCCAAGAGCAAGGTGTCGCCGGGCCGCAGTTCGATGTCACCGATTTTTCTCTGGATGCGATGGCCATCACGCGCCACCGCCACTACCACGGCAGAGTACGCCGAGCGGAACTTGCCGTCGCGGATAGTCTTGCCAACCAGCGGGCAGCTCGGTGCGATCACCGCTTCGATCAGTGTGCGGGTGACGCGCGGCGAGTGCAGCTTGAAAATCTGGTCGGTAGCGGGTTTAAGACCCTTGATGCGCTGCAAGTCCACCACCGAGCCGGTGATGCCGGCGAACACCAGCCGGTCGCCGCCCCGCAGGCGCTCCTCAGGCCCGATCGCCGGCAGTACCTTGCCGGCGCGCTCGATTTCGACCAGAAACAACCCCGGCAACTGGCGCAGGCCCGCAGCCTGGATGCTGAGGTTTTCCAGCGGACTCCCGGGCTCGAGCATCATCTCCACGGTGTATTCACGTGCATCCTGTAACTGCGTCATCACCGGCACGCGTTCCGGCAAGAGCCAACGGCTCACGAGCAGCACGTAACTGATGCCGACCAGTGCGCAGGGAATGCCGATCCAGGCAAGCTCAAACAAACCCATGCCGCGCGCGTGCGCCTGCGAAGTTAGCAGACCGTTCACCACCAGATTGGTGCTGGTACCGATGAGCGTGCAGGTGCCGCCGAAAATTGCGGCGTAACTCAGCGGAATCAGAAGTTTGGAAGGTGAAATCCCCTGGCGCCGTGCCCAGTCGTTGATTGCAGGCAGGAGCGTCGCCACCAGCGGCGTGTTATTCATGAAGGCGCTCAGGCTCGCGACCGGCAGCATCATGCGTACTTGGGCTTCAGCGACCGAGCGCGGCTGGCCGAAGATGCGCCTGATGAGGTAGCCCATGGCGCCCGTCTCACGCAGGCCCGCAGCCACCACGAACAGCGCGGCGATGCTCAACACGCTGTCGTTGGCAAAACCCGAGAACGCCTGCTCCGGAGTCACCACGCGAAACAGCATCAGCACCGTGATGGCCGCGACCATCACCAGATCGGTACCCACCGAAGTGGTCGCGAGCGCGATCAGGCACAGCACGGTGACCGCAATGGCGATCCAGGCGTCGATTGACATGTCGGTTCCTTGGGTTGGTGGGGGGGCTTGGCGTACAATTCGCAGCCCGTTGTGCCTGTTTTTTCGCGGCTGCGGACGCCGCGCCTAAAGTAACACCCTCGACGCCGCACGCAAACCCGTTCGCGTCAGGGGATCGCGGACTGCAGGGGGAGAAGGACGCTTATGCGCAAGATTTCCGTCATTGGTCTGGGGTACGTGGGCTTGCCGGTGGCGGTCGCCTTCGGACACCGGGCCGAGGTCATCGGCTTCGATGTCAAACCTGAGCGCATCGCGGAACTCCGGGCCGGGCACGACCGCACCGGCGAGGTTACCGACGCCGAACTGCGGCAGGCCCGCATTCTGTTCACCGGCGACGTCACGGACCTCAGGCAAGCCGATTTCCACATCGTGGCGGTGCCCACGCCGGTGGACGTGGCCAACCAGCCGGACCTGACTCCCGTGCTCAAGGCTTCGGCCTCGGTGGGCAAGGCACTCAAGCGCGGCGACATCGTGGTGTATGAATCCACCGTGTATCCCGGTGCCACCGAGGAGGATTGCGTGCCGGTGCTGGAGCACGAGTCGGGCCTCAGGTGCGGCGTGGATTTCTTCGTGGGCTACAGCCCCGAGCGCATCAACCCCGGTGACCAGGCGCACCGTTTTACCACCATCCGGAAAGTCGTATCCGGCCAGACACCGGAGGTGCTGGAGATCGTGGCCGCGACCTACGCGAGCGTGGTGGAGGCCGGCGTGCACAAGGCGCCCAGCATCAAGGTGGCGGAAGCCGCCAAGGTCATCGAGAACACCCAGCGCGACCTCAACATCGCGCTCATGAACGAGCTGGCGTTGATTTTCGATCGCATGGGGATTGACACGCAGGCGGTGCTGGAAGCCGCCGGCACCAAATGGAACTTCCTGCCGTTCCGCCCCGGCCTCGTGGGCGGCCACTGCATCGGCGTGGATCCCTACTACCTCACCCACAAGGCCGAGAAGATCGGCTACCTCCCGCAGGTGATCCTGGCGGGGCGGCGCATCAACGACAGCATGGGGCGTTTCGTGGCGCAGCGCACCATCAAGGAACTGGTGCGCGCCGGCCATGAACTGCGCGGCGCTACCGTCACGGTGCTGGGCCTGACATTCAAGGAAAATTGTCCGGACCTGCGCAACTCCAAGGTGGCGAACATCCTCAGTGAATTGCGCGACTTCGACGTGCAGCTCCAGGTCTGCGACCCGCTGGCTGACCCGGCGGAAGCCGAGCACGAGTACGGCGTGAAGCTGATGCCCTTCGAGCACCTGCAACCCGCGGATGCACTGGTCGCGGCCGTCGCCCACGAGCAATACCGCCGGCTCGATGCGCCGCAACTCAAGCGCCTGCTCAAAAAACCGCCGCTGGTGATGGATGTGAAGGCCATGTTCCCGCGCGCGGCGCTCGAAGCCGCCGGCATCCGCGTGTGGCGCTTGTGAATCTGTACTTGTAGTTTCGAGTTTGAGCGTGTGTCGCGGCTAAAGCCGCTCCCACAAAAGAGAGGCATCGCGCTTTTGGGTCAGAGCGTCCAGCGAAATGAGCGCTGACGACCACAAGGCGTAGCTGAAATTCCCCTCTTTCGCACTTCGGAATCCCGCTGCGTGCGAAAGTCCAGGGCAGCCTTCCGTGGCTGCCCGCTCGGCGCTCCGCGCCTCGCCCCCTTTGCAAAGGGGCGCGCGCTTTGTGCGCGGGGGGATTGGCCACGGGTGCGCATGATGTTCGAGAACCACCGAGTCCGGATTACGGAGTGGCAATGAGCAAGGTGTTGGTAACGGGGACGGCGGGCTTCATCGGTTTTCATCTTTGCCAACGCCTGCTGGCCGACGGCCTGCGGGTCACCGGTCTCGACAATCTCAACGACTATTACGACGTCACCCTCAAGGAGGCGCGTCTTGACCGGCTGAAAAAATCCGCGGGCTTCGATTTCGTAAAGCTCGATCTTGGAGACCAGGCAGGCATGCGGGCGTTGTTCGCACGCATCCAGCCTGAAATCGTGGTGAATCTCGCCGCGCAGGCCGGGGTGCGCTACTCGCTTGAAAATCCGCACGCCTACGTGGCAGCCAATCTTGCGGGTTTCGTGAACGTGCTGGAGGGTTGCCGTCACCACAAGGTGCGGCACCTCGTGTATGCCTCCTCAAGCTCGGTGTACGGCGCGAACACCCGCATGCCGTTCTCGGTGCACGATCAGACCGATCATCCGCTGTCGCTGTACGGCGCTACCAAGAAGGCCAACGAACTCATGGCGCACGCCTACAGTCACCTGTATGACTTTCCCGCCACGGGGCTGAGGTTTTTCACCGTGTACGGCCCCTGGGGCCGGCCGGATATGGCCTTGTTCCTGTTCACCCGGGCCATTCTCGCTGGCCGGCCCATCGACGTTTTCAACCAGGGCAACATGCGGCGTGACTTCACCTATATAGACGACATTGTCGAAGGCGTAGTGCGCGTGATGTCGAAACCAGCCGCCCCCAATCCCAAATGGTCGGGGGAGCGGCCGGATCCGGCCACGAGCCGCGCGCCGCATCGCGTGTATAACATCGGCAATAATCGGCCGGTGGAGCTGGGTTACCTCATCAAGGTGCTGGAAAAAGCGCTGGGGCGGGAAGCCCATAAGAACCTGCTGCCCATGCAAGCGGGGGACGTGCCCGCCACCTACGCCGACATTGACGATCTGGAAGCCGCAGTCGGCTTCCGGCCGCGGACCTCCATCGAGGCGGGCGTACAGCGCTTCGTGGAGTGGTACCGGTCTTACTACGGCGAGTGACGCGCTTATGCAGGGCTGCACGCGATCGGTGCAATCAGCGACCGACCGCAGCCTTCTTGGCCTGGGCGGCAATGGGTTTGCCGTTGCGTGCCAGCACCGGCTTCAGAAACCGGCCGGTGTAGGAATCCGGTTGCGCCGCGATGTCCTCGGGCGTGCCGCTCGCCACCACGCGGCCGCCGCCGTCGCCGCCTTCGGGGCCCAGGTCAATGACCCAGTCGGCGGTTTTAATGACATCCAGATTGTGCTCGATCACCACCACGGTGCTGCCGCCGTCGCGCAACTGCTTGAGCACCCTCAGCAGCTGGTCAATGTCGTGGAAATGCAGGCCGGTGGTGGGCTCATCCAATATATAAAGAGTGCGGCCGGTGTCGCGCTTGGACAGTTCGCGCGAAAGCTTCACGCGCTGAGCCTCGCCGCCTGAGAGCGTGGTGGCGTTCTGGCCGAGCTTGACGTAGGAAAGCCCGACGGCGGCCAGGGTCTGCAGCTTGTGCGCGACGGCGGGCACGTTGGCAAACAACGCGAGCGCGTCCTCCGCCGTCAGGTCCAGCACTTCGCTGATGTTCCTGCCCTTGAAGCGGATATCCAGGGTCTCGCGGTTGTAACGCTTGCCCTTGCACACGTCGCAGGCTACGTACACGTCCGGCAAAAAGTGCATCTCGACCTTGATGACGCCGTCGCCCTGGCAGGCTTCGCAGCGTCCGCCTTTGACGTTGAAGCTGAAGCGCCCCGGCGTGTAGCCGCGCGCGCGCGCTTCCGGCACCTCGGCAAACAGTTCGCGGATCGGCGTGAACAACCCGGTGTAGGTGGCGGGATTCGAGCGCGGTGTGCGCCCGATGGGCGACTGGTCAATGTCAATCACCTTGTCTATCTGTTCGAGACCCTCGATGCCGTCGCAGGCCGCGGGTTCCTCGGAAGCGTCATTGAGCTTGCGCGCGGCGTAGCGGTACAGCGTGTCGTTCACCAGCGTGGATTTGCCGGAGCCGGACACGCCGGTGACGCAGGTCATGATCCCGAGCGGGATTTCCACTGCGATGTTTTTCAGATTGTTGCCGCGCGCCGCGTGCACGCGCAGGCTGTGCTTCGGATCAAAGGGCTGGCGCAGCGACGGAATCTCGATGCGCCGCCGCCCGGCCAGGTACTGGCCGGTGAGCGAGCTTGGGTCGGCGATGATCTCGGCCGGCGTGCCCTGGGCCACCACCCGGCCGCCGTGCGCTCCCGCGCCCGGCCCCATGTCGAGCACGTGGTCGGCGTGACGGATCGCCTCCTCGTCGTGCTCCACCACGATCACGGTGTTGCCGAGGTCGCGCAGGTGCACGAGCGTGTCCAGGAGGCGCACGTTGTCGCGCTGGTGCAGGCCGATGGAAGGCTCGTCGAGAATGTACATCACGCCCACCAGGCCCGAGCCGATCTGGCTCGCGAGGCGGATGCGCTGGGCTTCGCCGCCCGAGAGCGTCTCGGCGCTGCGGTCCAGCGACAGGTAATCCAGGCCCACGTTCACCAGGAACGCCAGCCGTTCGCGGATCTCCTTGACGATTTTGCCGGCGATCTCGCCGCGCCAACCGGGCAGCGCCAGCTTTTCGAAGAACGCCAGCGCCTCGCGCACCGAACGGCCGGTGATGGCCGGCAGGTTCTCGCCGCCCACGAACACGCAGCGCGCTTCTTTTCTCAGGCGTGTGCCGCCGCACTCCGGACAGGGACGGCTGGTGAGGTATTTCGCCAGTTCCTCGCGCACCATCTGGGATTCGGTTTCCCGGTAGCGGCGCTGCATGTTGGGGATGACGCCCTCGAAGGCGTGCTTGCGCGTAAACGTGCCGCCGCGCTCGTTCACGTAACGGAAGGCGATAACCTCGTCACCGCTGCCATACAGGATGACTTCGCGGATTTTTTCGGACAGGCGCTCGCAGGGCGTTTCGATGTCGAAGCGGTAATGCCGGGCCAGCGATTGCAGCAACTGGAAATACCAGGCGTTGTGCCGGTCCCAGCCGCGCACCGCGCCACCGGCGAGCGACAAGTGCGGATTGCCCACGATGCGCGCCGCATCGAAAAACTGCTTGACGCCGAGACCGTCGCAGGCCGGGCAGGTGCCCAGAGGATTGTTGAAGGAAAACAGCCGCGGCTCCAGCTCCGCGAGGCTGTAACCGCAGACCGGGCAGGAAAACCTCGCGGAAAACACCAGCGGCGCGCGCCGGGGCTCGTCCATGAAGGCGATGAGGGCGCGGCCATCGGCCAGGCGCAGCGCGGTTTCGAAGGACTCCGTGAGCCGCAGCCTCATTTCGGGCCGCAGTTTGAAACGGTCCACCACCACTTCGATGCTGTGCTTGCTGCGCAAATCGAGTTTCGGCGCCTGCTCGAGTTCCACCACCTCGCCGTCGATGCGCGCCCGCACGAACCCCTGGGCGCGCAGTTCCGCAATCAGCTCGAGGTGCTCGCCCTTGCGCTGCTCGACCACCGGGGCCAGCAACATGAGCCGGGTGTCCGCGGGCAGGGCCAGCACCTGATCCACCATCTGGCTCACGGTCTGGGCGCTCAAGTCCAGGCCGTGCTCCGGGCAGCGCGGGATGCCGGCGCGCGCGAACAGCAGGCGCAGGTAATCGTAGATTTCCGTCACCGTGCCGACGGTGGAGCGCGGATTGTGCGAGGTGGATTTCTGCTCGATGGAAATCGCCGGCGACAGGCCTTCGATGTGGTCCACGTCCGGTTTTTCCATCATCGAGAGAAACTGGCGCGCGTAGGCCGAAAGCGACTCTACGTAGCGGCGCTGACCTTCGGCATAAATGGTGTCGAAGGCCAGCGAGGACTTGCCCGAGCCCGAAAGCCCGGTGATCACGATCAGCCGGTCGCGCGGCAGGTCCACGTCGAGGTTGGCGAGATTGTGGGTGCGCGCCCCACGGATGCGGATGCTGTCCATTCGAGCCCTGAAAAAAACCGCGAACCGTTTACTATACGCCGGGCGCCAAGTCCGGCGCAAAATACG
>JBOIAZ010000105.1:0-2679 GCA_050739175.1 Gammaproteobacteria bacterium | reverse complement strand
TATTGCCCGGGCGTCAACTGCGCGCGCCACTGGGCTTCGGATTTGCGAATCTTTTCCATCGGACAGGCCGAGTGCATGAACCAGACCGGCATGGTAGCGCGAGCCGCTCCCAACGACACGCCTGGCAAATTGCGGGCGGCAAATCCGCGTTCAATCTGGTAACCTATGCGCCGCCTCCGGTACTGTTTACAACCCCTGTTGCACGGGAGACTTCCAATGCGGAGCCGCATTGCCGTCCTCATACTTGCCTGCGCAGCGTTCGGCACGAGTTTCGCGGCGCACGCCGCCGGCGACCCTGCCAAGGGCAAGGTCGATTCGCAGACCTGCCTCGGCTGCCACGGCATCACCGATTACACCAATGTGTATCCCAGCTACCGCGTGCCCAAGCTCGCCGGGCAGAACGCGGCCTATATCGTGCACGCGCTCGAGGAATACAAGAGCGGCGCCCGCAGCCACAAGACCATGCATGCGCAGGCCGCGTCGCTGACGCAGCAGCAGATGGAAGACATCGCCGCGTATTTCAGCAGCCTGGGCAAACCCTACAAGCCCGGTCCCGGAGCCCAGCCATGAGATCCCTGACTGCACTTGCGATTCTGCTCCTGGGTGTGAGTCTTGCCGCCGGCGCGTCCCTGGCCGACGATACGACCGCGGCCAGCACCGCAGCCTCCGCGCCGCCCGCCACGCTCGCCTGGGCCGCGCAGGAATTCAAGAATACCTGCTCCGCCTGCCACGGCGCCGACGGCGCCCATCCCACGCCGCTGCCGGGCAACCCGCCACCGATCATCGCGGGCCAGTACAGCGACTACCTGGTCCAGGCGCTCACCGAGTACCGCGACGGCCAGCGCCAGAACATCATCATGGCGCCGCAAGCCAAAGCGCTGAACAATGCACAGATACGCGCGCTCGCGGCTTATATCTCACACCTGCCCACACCGTTGCACACTCTGCCGCGTCCCGATTTCGGCCACTGAGCCGATGGGTCGCGCGCAGCGCGGCTCAGTGCGTCAGCAGTGCCAACTTCACCGACCCGGTGGTGACTTGCAGGCGGATGCTGTTCTTGCCGTTCAGCTTGTAACTCAGATTCTCGCCTGCGCCGGACTTGTGCACATCGCCGGCGCTCACGCCTTCCACCGCCAGGCCGGCCCCGCCGACGCCGGCACCGAGTGCAATATCGGAATAGTCCAGGCTGTGGGCCGTCGCCTGAATGCCTCCGACATTGACGCTGACCTTGAGCGGACCGCCGGGCACGTCGAGTCGCACGGCGCCAACGTTCAGGCCGGCATCCACACCGCCTGCAACACCGCTGACGTTCAGCTCGCCGACATTCATGCGACCGGTGACCGCGACGGCTAGCGGCAGGGCCACGGTCCAATGTTCGGCGATGTCGCCGACCTCGGCATCGGCCGGATACTGCACGCCCAGCGTCAAGCTGCCGCTGTTTAACGCGTGACTGACGGTGGCGTGCTGCGCAGCCGTCAGACTGGCGCTTTTGGCCACCAAACCGAAAAAGCCGGTCGAGGGTTCAAGGCTCAGGCTGACGTGAATCTGACCGTCGCTGCTCGGGTTAATGGTGAGCTTGCCGCGGTTCACATTCATGTTCAGCCGCGCCACGCCCGCGGCGGGCAATGTCAGGGCCGGAACGCTGACGTCCTGCTGTTGCAGGGAGCAGCCCGCCAGCAGCAACCAGGGCAAAAACACGGCAAGACGGCGCATGGATAGTCCTCCTGTGACTGGGCCGCAACCGGGAACCATCATCGCTTGCCCGCATGCGCGCCGCAAGCGCTTTACAACTGCGTCACAAGCCGACATTCTGAACCGCCTCAACACTCAGACCGTGCATATGAGCGATGCGCCTTTGATCCGCAACGTTTCCGACACCGCCTTGTGGGTGGCGATGTACCGCGCGCTGGAGAGCGAGCGCCTGGACGCCCTGTTCCACGACCCCTACGCGCGCGAGCTGGCGGGCGAGCGCGGCCGCGAGATCGTTGAGCGCCTGCCCAAGGCCAAACACCTTGCCTGGCCCATGGTGGTGCGCACCCAGATTCTGGACGAGCTCATCCAGGACGCCGTCGAGCAGGACGGGTTTGACACGGTGTTGAATCTCGCCTGCGGCCTCGACACCCGCCCCCACCGGCTGGCGCTGCCGGCGCGCTTGCGCTGGGTGGAAGTGGATTTGCCCGACATCATCGAATACAAATCAGCTCGGCTTAAAGACGCGCGCGCCTTCTGCCGGCTGGAACGCCACTCCGTGGATCTGACCGACGCGGTCCAGCGCCGGGAGTTGTTCGCGCGCGTGGGCGCCGCCGCTAATCGTGTGCTGATCGTCACCGAAGGCCTGCTGGCGTATCTCAGCGAGGAACAGGTCCAATCCCTGGCCGCCGACCTGCGGCAACCAACGTCTTTCCAACGCTGGCTCACTGACCTGACGTCGCCGCGCGGGCTCAAGGTGGCGCGGCGCTATGTCACCCAGCGCCCGACGGCCGGGGGGCTGGAATTCCAGTTCGGGCCGAAACAGCACGTGGAATTCTTCCGACCGCTCGGCTGGAA
This sequence comes from Gammaproteobacteria bacterium, assembly GCA_050739175.1. Taxonomy (GTDB): domain Bacteria; phylum Pseudomonadota; class Gammaproteobacteria; order Natronospirales; family REEB76; genus REEB76. Next base: position 132 of record JBOIAZ010000105.1, on the reverse strand, counting down.
ACCTGTGGCGTTTTATTCTCATTGGGACGACGCGCGACGTCTCAAGCGACAGATGCGTGGCGCGGCGCTGGTTAATTTCTTGATGCACCTGATTCCCGGCGCGCTCAAAACCGCCCGCCAGATGGGCGGCAT
>JBOIAZ010000104.1:0-2509 GCA_050739175.1 Gammaproteobacteria bacterium | reverse complement strand
GGTCTCTGGTCTAGGTTTCGCCACCTGCGAGCGCATCATCAAGGCGGGCGGCAGGGTGGCCATGCTGGACGTGAATGAGCAGCACGGCGCGGAAGCCGCGAATAAACTCGGCACCAACGCGCTGTTCATCAAGACCGACGTGTCTTCGGAAAAAGAAGTCACCTCCGCGGTGGACAAGGCCATGCACACCTTCGGCAGCCTGCAACTAGCGGTGAACTGCGCCGGCATCCTGGGTGCGGGCCGAACTCTTGGCAAGGAAGGCCCGATGGCGACGGAGTTCTTCGCCAAGACCATCCATGTGAACCTGATCGGCACGTTCAATCTCATCAAGGCCGCCGCCAACGTCATGCAGCACAACGCGCCTAACGCGGAAGGTGAGCGCGGCGTGATCGTGAACACCGCCTCGGTCGCGGCGTTCGAGGGTCAGATCGGTCAGGCGGCTTACTCCGCGTCCAAGGGCGGCGTGGTCGGCATGACATTGCCAATCGCGCGCGAATTCGCGCGCTTCGGCATCCGCGTCATGACCATCGCGCCCGGCATTTTCTGGACGCCGATGATGGCCGGCATGTCCGAAGAGGTGCAGAAATCCCTGGGTGCACAGGTCCCATTCCCCTCGCGTCTCGGCAAACCGGAGGAATACGCGCAACTGGTACAACAAATTTGCGAGAGCGTGATGTTGAACGGCACCACCATTCGGCTAGATGGTGCGATAAGAATGCAACCCAAGTAATACGGGGTTCCGCCCCCGCGCACGGGTCCATTTTCTTTGCTCATCCAAAGAAAATGGACTAAAAGAAAGGACGCCTCCGGATGCCGGCCCTTCGGGCTACCCTGTGCGCTTCCCTCGTTCGGGGCTTTGCAGACGGGCCATCCCTGGCCCGCTGCGAAGGCTCGCCATCCTGGCTTCGCCCGCTCCGCGGCCTTATCCTCACTCGGTCCAGTGCTCGGCAGCATCCAAGGGGTATTCAAGACAATAAAGATGTCGAATCATTTAAAATGCAGTTTGCTTCTATTTGAAATGCCGTCACTCGAATAAATGGAAATCCAGCGCGAAATCATGACGTACGACGTGGTGATCGTGGGCGCCGGACCGGCGGGCCTTGCCTGCGCCATCCGGCTGAAGCAACGCAAGCCTGAAATGAAGGTGTGCGTGCTGGAGAAAGGCTCGCAAGTGGGTGCGCATATTTTGTCCGGCTGTGTCATGGAACCGGCGGCCATGGACGAACTGCTGCCCAATTGGCGCAAGACTCCGCCCGCCATCTGCGTGTCGGCGGCGAAGGATGAATTCGTGCTGCTGACCAAGACGCGGCGCATCAAGCTCCCCACGCCGCCGCAGATGCACAACCACGGCAATTTCATCATCTCGCTCGGCAGCCTGTGCGCCTGGCTGGCGCAGCAGGCGGAAGCGCTCGGCGTGGAAGTATTCCCCGGTTTTCCTGCCGCTGCGCCGCTTATCGAAAACGGCAAGGTCATTGGCGTGCGCTGTGGTGACATGGGACTTAACAGGGACGGCACACCGGGGCCGAACTTTGCCGCGGGCGTGGACATCCACGCGGGCATCACGGTGCTTGCCGAAGGTTGCCGCGGCAGCGTCAGCAAAGTTTTGATAAAGGAATTCAAGCTCGATGCCGACTGCTCGCCGCAGACTTACGGCATAGGCTTCAAGGAGTTGTGGCGGGTGCCGCCGGGGCGCATCAAGCCCGGTTACGTGCAACACAGTGTCGGCTGGCCGCTGGATTCCAAAACCTACGGCGGCAGTTTCCTGTATCACCTCGATCAGGACCGCGTGTACGTCGGGTTCGTGGCGGGGCTCGATTATCACGACCCTGAGTTCAAGCCCTTCGAGGCCTTCCAACAATTCAAGCACCATCCGAGCGTCAAGCCGCTGCTCGAAGGCGGCGAAATCATTTCCGCCGGCAGCCGCGCACTCATCGAAGGCGGACTGCAATCCCTGCCGAAACTGGAAATGCCGGGCGCACTCCTGGTGGGCGATGCCGCCGGCACCATGAACGTACCCAAGATCAAAGGCACGCATATGGCGATCCGCTCGGGCATGCTGGCCGCCGAGCACATCACGGAACAAGGCAGCAGTGAGGGTTTCGATGCCCGCTGGCGCGCATCACCATCCGCATGCGAATTGCGCAAGGTGCGCAACATCCGGCCCGGTTTCCACAAGGGTCTGTGGTTTGGTTTGCTGTACGCTGCGCTGGAGACTGTGACGCTCGGCAGACTGCCTTGGACCCTGAAGAACCACGCGGATTGGAAGAGTCTGTACAAGCTCGGAGAACACCCGCCAGAACTCGAGGACTATGTAACGCGCACTTTGCCGCCCAAAGACCGGCTGTCATCGGTATTCTTCGCCGCCACCCACCACGACGAACATCAGCCCGTGCACCTCAAGGTGCCGGATACCAATATATGTATCGGCCGATGCGCCCAGGAATACGACAATCCCTGCACCCGCTTTTGTCCCGCGCAGGTCTATGAAATGGTGGAGGATAACGGCCAG
>JBOIAZ010000103.1:0-3479 GCA_050739175.1 Gammaproteobacteria bacterium | reverse complement strand
TCAACTGGGCGCGCGTCTCCCATTGGCCGCGGCCGATACGCTGCAGGCTTTGCAGCAGATGCCGCAGCCGGCGCGTAACCAGCGTGGATGCGGCCCACCAGGCGGTCAGCATGATGCACAGCGCCACCGCCACCACAATCACCAGATCCCACGCCAGGGGTACAAATGTGGTGGCCCGCAATATGCTCACGTCTATGCCGCTGGCGATGAGCAGTGCGTGTTCGGGTACATCGCTCGGCATGCGCTGCAGCGAAAACACGCGCGGTTTGCCGTCCATTCCAGGCAGGGAACGGTGCACCGGGCCTTGCGCGGCGCGCAGCGCCTGGAACAGCTCGCTGTGGGACTGGTCGCTGCCGATCAGCTTGCGATCTTCGGGATAGTGCATCAGCAGCGTGCCATCCTGGCTGAACACCGCGAGCGCGCCATACTGCGCCAGCAAGGGCTCGCTGTCCGGCGGTGCCAGCACCTCGGGTAAAACTACCGCGTTCAAGCTGCCGATCAGTTTGCCGGCTGCATCAAAATGCGGCGCGGAAAACACCAGCAGGCTGTGCCCGGTTATGAACCCCCTGGGGATCACGTCACTGGCGAAGCGGCGTGTGCGCAGCACTTCCCGGAACCAGGCGCGACCGCTGACGCTGTAGACCTGCGAAAAAGGCACGGCGCTGCAACGGAACTCGCCGTTCAATGACACCACAGCCAAGTTGGCATACAGCGGCATACGGGCGCGCAACTTCCCCAGCGCCTGGCTGCATTCCGGTGGGGAGGCGTTCACCGCTGGCAACTGCGCCATGAGCGTGAGTACATCCTGGCTGCGCGCGGCCACATCCCTGTAACGGGTCATCACACCGTCGGCGGCCAGCTGGCTGACGCCGTAGGCATAACTGCGCGCGGTGTAATAACGCTCGAACGCGGTGTAAGTCATGACCGCCATGGCGGGCAGGGTGCTGAGCGCCACCAGCAACGCCAGGCGCACCCGCAAGCTTTGCGGCAGGGGGAGTTTCATTGAGCTTCCGTCGCACGTGAGTGGGTCGGCGGACGGGGAGGCGGACACCACCTGTCAGGGCTGGCCGGCACCCGCACGTTCAGGATTTTCCCTAGTGTTGATCCGGAGCTTTCCCAACAACTTTCAGGTCGTGTCCGATTCAGGCCGGAGGCGTGTCGGCGTATAAACATAATCATGTCAACCGTTATACGTTTTCTGGCCCGCGCGTTAGTAGGGACATTCCTGGCTTTGGTTTCGGTTGCCGGTCTGGCCAATACCCGCAGTTCGCAGTTTGTGGTCATGGTGCGCGTGCTGCCGCATTGCCAATGGTCTCTTCCGCCACAGGCTTCCAGCCGTGCGCACTTCACTGTCGCGTGTACCCGGAACACCGGCTATTCCCTAGGCCTGGCGCGCGCCAACGATTCACGTTCCGAGGCACACTCGGCCCTCGCCGGCGGTGTCGGCAACGGTGCTGAGCAGGTGATTCCGTTGAGCATGCCAACGGCCGCCTCCGCAGGTGCCGGAGCGCAAAGCACCAGGCCGCTGTTTCTGACCATCAATTACTGATGCGTCGGCCAGGCTGGCGGTTGGCGCGCGGCCATCGCTGGGTTCATTTGCTGGAGAGCGGGGCAAGCCGCGCGGCGTAACGGATCAGGGCGGCGGCATTCGGAATCCGCAGGCGTTGCATGATCTCGGCGCGGTGACTCTCCACCGTTTTGACGCTCAGCTGCAATTCCACCGCAATGCCCTTGACATTTTTGCCCTCGGCAAGCAGACGCAGGATTTGTTTTTGGCGCGGCGTGAGACGGGCGGCTTGGCCGGCGTGTTGCTCGAGCGCCTGCTGGGATACCGCGGCGCTGAGATAAGTGCCCCCGCGGGCCACCGCTTCGATCGCCAATTTTAGCTCGTCGGGGGTGGCGCGCTTCAGCACATAAGCGGAAGCCCCGGCTCCCAGCGCTTCGTGCACGTACTCCTCGTTGGCGTGCATGGATAGGATAATGACGTGGATGTCGGGGGCCTGCGCGTGAATCTGGGTGGTGGCCTGCAAACCGTTCAGGTCGTCCATTTGCAGGTCCATGATCACGATATCCGGATGCAGCGTGGCCGCGAGTTGTACGGCCTCGCGGCCGCTGGTGGCCTCGGCCACCACCTCGACATCGGCCAGGCCCTGCAGCAGTTTCACTACGCCGGCGCGGAACAGGGTGTGATCATCGGCAATCAGGATTCGGCTCATGTGCTCAACCTTCAGACTGGCCATCACTTAATTATAGATTGTGGGAAGGCCCTCCGGGCGCCATGGCATTCGGGACGCGGCGGGCGGATCGTTGATCCACCTCCGCTGCTCCCGCAGTAGATTCAGAAGGTAACAGTCGCCGTGATGAGGTCGGTGTATTTGCCGGCAGCGATGTTCTGCATGGCAGAAATCTGGCCGAAGGCACGCAAACGCACGGTATTGTTTCTGAATTTTCGTGTTACCACGGCAGTCGCGCCGCTGCCATCACCCCAGATGGTGGTAGGCGTGACGCTTGTGTAAAGCTGATAATCCAGTTGATCGCTGGTGGCAGCGCTGGTCATGTAACGGTTGATGTAAGAATTGCTTCGGCCGGTGCTGAGCGCCGCCGTCAAGGTGCCGCGGCCGGTGCAAACGGCCACTATCACGACCGGGGCTACATTGCGCGCTGCCGCGGTGAGCGGATTGTAGTTGCCAAAGGCCATAGTGCGGGTACTGACGGTGCAGTTTGCGGCGCGCGCAGTAAGCGGCAGGACCGCCAAGATCCCAGCTAACAGTAGTGTGAATTTAAGCGCGTTGAACAGCATATTTAAAAAGCCACAGTGACATTGATGGTGTCGGTATAACTACCGGCCACCACGTTCTGCGTGGCGGGGATGTTGCCGTACACCGTATCAGGTTGCGAACCGCTGCAATTACGTCCGCCAGGACCCGTGCAGGTTCCGGTAATCATGTCTGCTACTGTCTGGGTGCCGCCGCTGCCGTCGCCCCAGATGGTGGTGAGCGAAGCCGTGGTGTACAGGTTGTACTGTAATTGGGAAGTACCTGAGGTCATGCTGCGCGGCGTGAATGTGCCGCTGCCACCGGTGCTGAGCGCGATGCTGTAGTTCACCGTGAACGGCAAATTAGCGCGCGTGCAAGTGGCGGAAACCGTAACGGTTCCGGTCCCGGGGGTGGCAGCAGCCGACATTACATCATAGCTACCAAAAGTCACGCCCGTGCCACTGACGGTCACCGTGAGGTTGCCGTTCGCGCGACAGGAAGACGCAGCCCAAGCAGTCTTGGGAATAAACGCCCACAGGCTGAGCAGCAACAGGACGAGGCTCAACGGCGCGCCGCGCTGTGAAATGGAACGGTAATCCGGTTGACTGTGTTTCATGGCTTGATTCCTCGGCACACGAAGGCCCCCAAATCCGGCAGCGGGTCTGGGGTATTCGGCAGGTTTGCGCTGATCTCGCAACTCTGACCGTTCCAGCTCGCGCGCAG
>JBOIAZ010000102.1:0-3640 GCA_050739175.1 Gammaproteobacteria bacterium | reverse complement strand
TCACGTGCACAGGTGGAAGCGCTGATTGCCCGCGAAAACGAGCGCGGCATTCCCGCCGCGCGCATCGTGCTCGCGGGCTTTTCCCAGGGCGGTGCGGTGGTGCTCTACACCGGCCTGCAATACCGCGAGCGGATGGCGGGGGTCATGGCGCTTTCCACCTACCTGCCGGTGGAAGAAGGCCTGGATTTTGCGGCGCATCCCGCCAATGCCGAGACACCGATCTTCTATGGCCACGGCACCCAGGATCCGGTGGTGCCGCTGCCGCTCGCCGAGCAGACGCGCAAAATGCTGGCGGCGCGCGGCTGCCGGATTGAATGGCACAGCTATCCGATGCCGCACAGCGTATGTACAGAGGAAATCGGCGACCTGCGCGCGTGGCTGCTGAGCGTATTGCCGCCGGTCACCTAGATTCCGTGCCCGTTGTTGTCACTCAAAAGCTGTGTGACAGGCTCACGTACGGGAAGCGGCCCGGAATCGGGTACACCGTGGAATCGTAACTGCCGACCGAATGCGAAATCGGCGGCTGCTTGTTGAACACGTTGTTGATGCCGAAGGTGAGCGTGGTGCGGTTGTCGGCAAGGTGGTACTTCGCCTGGAGGTTGTGGAACGTGGCCGCGCCCAGCTTGTTGGTGGAGAGTGCGTTGTTCTGGAAGTTGGGATAACTGCACAGCCCGAGGCTGGTGAAGCTAAGCGGCGTACCGTCATATTTGTCCGAGCAGCGCTCCAGCATGTTGCCAATGTACTGCATCTGCCATTGCAGCTGCCAGGGGCCGTAAATCCAGCTGCTGGTCAGGAACGACTTGAAGCGCGGATAGCCCGCTTTCGGCCGCCCGGTCTCCGTGTTGATCAGCTGGGTGACAAACGGCTGGGACGGATTAGCGAGGTTCGGCTGCACCTGGTTGAAGAGTTTCACCCAGGTGGTCTGCCAGGTGAAGTCGAAGGTGCCGGCACTTTGCGTGGGCAACACGTAGTGCGCGCCAAAGTCCACGCCTTCGGTAAGCAGCGCGCCGAGATTCACGTTGCCGGTCTGCAGGTTGCTGATGGCGCCGGAAGCGTTACGCGTGATCAGTGCGCACAGGTCGCTGCGGCCGCTGAGATAGCAGCCGTTGAGCAAATTCTGCGGGTTGATGGCGCCGATGGCATTGTCCACCTCGATCTTGAAGTAATCGGCGTCGAGTGTCAGCGGCACGCTTGCCGCCGGCTGCCAGGTAGCGCCGAGTGTGCGCGAGGTCGAGGTTTCCGGTTCCAGGTTGGGGTTGCGCCCCGAGGTGCTGGGCACGTCGGGGCTTACCTGGGTGTAGGTCGTGGGCACGCCCGCGGCCGCGCAATTTGCGGCCACGGCGCCGCCGACGTTCTGGTAATTGCTGCACGGATCAGCCACCGGGGTGGTCAGGCTGACACTCGCGCTGAAGAGCTGCGCGATGTTGGGCGCGTTGAAGTCCTGCGACCAGCTCGCGCGCACCGCCAGCTGGTCGTTCACGGTCCAGTGCAGCGCGGCGAGATTGCTGTTGATACCGCCGAAGGTGTCGTAATTGGAATGGCGGGTGGCAGCGTCCAGGCCCAGGGACTGCGCCCACGGCACATTCGCCAGCAGCGGCACGTTGAAGGCCAGTGATGTGGCGTTCATGTGGTAACCGCCGCTGATCGGCGGGTTGGCGCCCGCGCTGCTCTCGCCCACGGCGGCGAGCGCATCCGGCGTGCTCAGGCCGCTGTCATTCAGGTATTCATAGCCCAGCGTCGCCTGCAGCGGACCGGCCGGCAGTTGTACCAGCGGCGTGGAAATATCCGCGGTGTAATCGCGTTCATCGGTCTGCAGATAGGTTGACGCGGTGTAGCTCACGTACTGCCACATCGCAGGTGTGATGCCGCCGCCCTGGTACTGGCCGCCGAACAGATTCAGCGGCACGCAGCTCAGGTTGGGCGTGCCGGGGCCGCAGTTGGACACTGGTCCCAGGGCCAGGGCGAGATTGTTGAGATTCAGCTCCGGACCGTCCGTGGTAGTCATGGTGTTGCGGTTGACGAGCGCGTTCACCGACCAGGTGAACGGATGCCCGGCGAGCGTGAAATCGCCGTCCAGGCCCGCGCCCAGATAAAAGGTCTGCGAGTTCTCATTCCAATGCCGCGGCCCGGTTTCCACCGGCTGATAGGCGAGCAGCAGTAGATTGGGATTGGCGCCGGTCGCGTTCAGGCCGAAGCCGAAGGGATTGTAGGGGTTGGTCGCGGAAACGCTGATCGGCCAGTTTCCCTGTGACCCGATATCGGGTTCCGCCGGCCCGCCCTGCTGGGTCGAGCGCCGGTCGTTGTAGAGCGCGGTGTAGTGGGCGCTGAGGTGGTCGTTGAACTCGTAGGTGCCCTGTCCGTAGAGGCCGACGCGCTTGGAAGGTGTCAGCAGGTAATTGACCGGTGCGAAATTGAAGAAGTCCTTGGTCGGATCGAAGGGCTGGTAATTCGCCGGCGTATTGCCGGGCAGACCCGGCGTGATGGTCAGGTTTTCCGTCTGCCCGGTGTTGGGATCGATGAAGATGAAATGTCCCTGCGGCGTCACCGAGCTGCCGCGCGTGGAACCGGTGCCGTAGTTGGGGAAAGAGGTGATGTCGCGGTCGCCGCCCACGATCGGGCGCTGGTCCACGAAAGACGCATTGAACACCGCGCTGCTCTTGTCCGTGGTGATGCCATGGGTGAACTCGTACATCTGCGTCTGGCCGTCGCGCTCACCGCCATCCTGGTATTCGCCGAAATAGGCGCTGGCCTCGTTGCCGTTGAAGTCGCTCCGGGTAACGATGTTGACCACGCCGGCAATGGCGCCCGAGCCGTACTCCGCCGAGCCGCCGGACTTGAGGATTTCGATGTGGTCCACGATGGCGAGCGGAATGGTGTTCATGTCCACCTCGCCGGTGATCAGCGACGGCCAGCGCTTGCCGTTCACCAGTACCAGCACGCGGTTGCAGCCAAGGTTGCGCAGGTTGATGCAGGTCTCGCCGTTGGCGCCGAAATTGGCGGTGGTGTTGGTGCCGGAGCCGAAGATCGTGAGCCGCGCAAGCATGTCACCCACCGAGGTCAGGCCGGTTTCCTGGAGTTGCTGGCGGGTGATGATCTCAATCGGCCCGACCGGCTTCACCGAAGTAGGTGCGAGCGGCAACGGCTGGCTGGTTACGGAAATTTTCTCCAACTGCGTGTTGCCGACCGCCGGGGTCTCGGCGAGTACGGCCGGGGCCAGGCTCGCGGCGAGCGCGACCTGTACGGCAAGCAGAATCAGGGGGTGACGGCAGGTCGGCATGGTGCTGTCCTTGAACGGTTTCCGGCAAAGCGGCGCAGGATACGCGCCGTGAAGCGTACAGACCACCGGTTGCCAGGAAAATTCCCCGACCGGCGCAAAATAAATCGGGTTCGTCCCGCTAATGATCCGAGCCGGCGTAGTGCAATTCACCGGCGGTGACCGCGATGGGCAGGCGGTTTTGCGGTGGCGGCAGCGGACAGGTGGCGAAGGCACTGAAAGCGCAAGGCGGCGTGTAGCTTTTGTTGAAATCAATCACGGTGCGGCCGTCCGCCGGCGGCGCAACGTACAGAAATCGGCCGGCACCGTAAGTCTGTTTGCCGTTGCTGCGGTCGGCAAACATCACGAACCAGTCGCGCTCACCCG
>JBOIAZ010000101.1:0-10428 GCA_050739175.1 Gammaproteobacteria bacterium | reverse complement strand
CACCCAGCCCGCGCTTTTGGCAGCGGGTGTCGCCCTTTGGAGACTGTGGCAGTCGAGCAAAGGATCAAAACCAGCCTACATGGCGGGCCACAGCCTGGGCGAATACACGGCACTGGTGTGCGCCGGAGCCCTCGATTTCAAGGCGGCCATCAAGCTGGTCGAGTTCCGCGGGCAGGCCATGCAACAGGCAGTGCCATCGGGGGCAGGTGCCATGGCGGCGATCCTCGGCCTGGAGGATGAAGCCGTGCGCCGCGCCTGTGCGGAGGCGGCCCAAGGCCAGGTGCTGCAGGCCGTGAACTTCAATTCCCCCGGGCAAGTCGTTATCGCAGGAGAAAAGCCGGCTGTAGAACGCGCCATCGCGGCCTGCAATGCCAAGGGCGCCAAACGCTCCATATTGTTGCCGGTCAGCGTGCCCTCGCATTGCGCTCTCATGAAGCCTGCGGCGGAACAACTGGCGGCCAAACTCGCCGACCTTTCCCTGCAGTCGCCGCAAATCCCGATAATCCATAACGTGGATGTTACGGCACACTCCGAAGCCGCAGCCATCCGGCAGGTGCTCACGGAGCAGCTGTACAGCCCGGTACGCTGGGCGGAAACCGTCCAATTCCTAGCAGGCCAAGGCGTTTCAAAGCTCGTGGAATTCGGGCCGGGCCGGGTGCTGAGCGGATTGACCAAACGAATCAACAAAACCGTGGAAGCCTATCCCGTGTTCAACCCACAAACCCTGCAGGCCGCTCTGGCCGCCGTGGGCACGTCATGAGCCTGTCCCCACATGAAATTGCGCTGGTAACCGGCGCCACCCGCGGCATCGGACGAGCGATCACACTCACGCTTGCCAAAGCCGGTGCGACGGTAATCGGCACGGCCACCACCACGGAGGGTGCCGCCACCATCAGCCGCTATCTGGCTGAGGAACATCTCTCCGGCCGGGGCATGGTGCTGGACGTAGCCAGTCCCGGGTCCGTGGAACAGGTGGTCGCGGCGGTAAGCGAGGAATTCGGCAATCCCACGATTCTGGTAAACAATGCCGGCATCACCCGCGACACGCTGCTGATGCGCATGCAGGAAGAAGACTGGCAAGCGGTGATCAATACCGATCTAAGCTCGGTATTCCGCCTGTCGAAAGCCTGCATGCGCGGGATGCTCAAGGCGCGCCATGGTCGCATCATCAATATCTCCTCGGTGGTGGGCGCCACCGGCAATCCGGGACAAGCCAACTATTCAGCCGCCAAGGCCGGCATGCTCGGCTTCACCAAATCGCTGGCGCGCGAAATCGGCTCGCGCAATGTCACCGTCAACACCGTAGCGCCAGGATTCATTGACACCGACATGACGCGCGCACTCAGCGATGCACAGCGCAATGCATTGTTGAACCAGATACCGCTGGGCCGGCTTGGGTTGCCGGAAGACGTTGCACAAGCCGTGCTGTTCCTGGCCTCGCCTGCTGCCGCTTATATCACCGGCGAGACGCTGCACGTGAACGGCGGCATGTACATGGCCTAGGGGTGCGGGCGCGCTGGCATGGGGGGGCGGATTTCACTACAATACCGCCCCCAGTTTGGCCGGCAACCCCGGCCAACACTGTAGTTGTCACTTCGGGAGGTTCCAAAAGTCATGAGTAGCATCGAAGAACGCGTCAAGAAGATCGTCGTAGAACAGCTGGGCGTCAAAGAGGAACAAGTGACGCCCCAGGCCTCGTTCGTGGACGATCTGGGTGCGGACTCCCTGGATACCGTGGAACTGGTCATGGCGCTGGAAGAGGAATTCGAGTGCGAAATCCCTGACGAGGAAGCTGAAAAAATCACCACCGTGGGCCAGGCGGTTGACTACATCAAGGCACACCTGCCCAACGCCTGAGCTTCCCCGTCGCCTGACAAACGCGCCGTTGTTACCGGAAGGTGGCAGCGGCCTTGTCTTTTCTTATACTTTCCGCATCTGCACGCAATGAGGCCAAGTCTGTGTCCAAACGCCGCGTGGTAATTACGGGTATGGGCATCATCTCCCCGGTGGGCAACAGCGTGGATGAGGCCTGGCGCGCAATCGTGGGTGGCAAGAGCGGCGTGGGCCCGATTACCCAGTTCGACGCCAGCAATTACCCGACGCGCATTGCCGCCGAGGTCAAGGGCTTTGATCCGGCACAGTACATCGAGCCCAAAGACATCAAGAAGATGGATCCGTTCGTGCATTACGGCGTAGCCGCCGGCATGCAGGCCGTCAAGGATTCCGGCCTGGAAGTGACGGCTGCTAATTGCGCGCGGATCGGTGCGGCCGTCGGTGCCGGCATCGGCGGGCTCACCAACATCGAAAAGGCGCACGCCTCGATTCTGGAGAACAAAGGTCCACGACGGGTGTCGCCGTTCTTTGTGCCCTCCAGCATCATCAACATGATCGCCGGTCATCTATCCATCATTTACGGCTTCAAGGGGCCCAACGTGGCCGTGGTTACTGCCTGCACTACCGCCAACCACAATATCGGCTTTGCGATGCGCTGTATCCAGTACGGCGATGCCGACGTAATGCTGGCCGGTGGTGCGGAGATGGCGGTGACTCCTTTGGGCATGGGCGGCTTCTGTGCGGCACGTGCGCTGTCCACGCGCAATGATGCTCCGGAAAAAGCCAGTCGCCCCTGGGATCGCGAGCGCGACGGCTTCGTGTTGGGCGAAGGCGCGGGCATTCTGGTACTGGAAGAATACGAGTACGCCAAACAGCGTGGCGCGAAGATTTATGCCGAGCTCGCCGGCTTCGGCATGAGCGGCGACGCCTATCACATGACTGCACCCCCAGAAGACGGGGAGGGCGCGCGCCTGTGCATGCTCAACGCGCTGCACGATGCAGAACTGAAACCCGAACAGGTGCAATACATCAACGCACACGGCACTTCTACCCAGGTGGGCGACAAGGGCGAAAGCATCGCCATCGAGCGCAGCTTCGGCGCACATGCCAAGAAAGTTGCGGTCAGTTCCACCAAATCCATGACCGGTCATCTGCTGGGCGCAGCCGGCGGCGTGGAAGCCATCTTCAGCATTCTGGCGTTGCGCGACCAGGTGGCCCCGCCCACCATCAATCTCGATCATCCCGATGAGGGCTGCAATCTGGATTACGTGCCGCATTCCGCACGCAAGATGCAGCTTGACGCGGTGCTGTCCAATTCCTTCGGTTTCGGCGGCACCAACGGGACGCTCGTGTTCCGCCGTATCCACTGAGTCCTGACGCGCCGTATATCACATGTTGAACGCTGTGGCAGCGGATTCCACAACCCGCGTGCTGCGCGGTGTCGTGAATTTGCCGGAACTGCAACGCAACCGTCCCGAACGCTATCCCTATCTGTTGCAAACGGTCGCAGGCGGCAGCGCAGAAGACCGCTACGACATACTCATGGCCTTTCCCGGCGCCACGCTTACCCTGCACGCGGACGGCCGCCTCAGCAGCACGCTCCCCGGCGCGGTCGTGGGGAACGCCTTCCTGGATGCGCTGGATGGGTGGTGGCAACGTGAATGCATTCCGTCGCCGGACAGCACGCTGCGACGACTGCCGTTTCGCGGCGGCTGGTTTTTGTTTTTGGCCTATGAACTGGCCGCCGAGATCGAGCCGGTATTGCATCTGCAGCCGGACAGAAACCTGCCGCTGGCCTGGGCGACGCGCATTCCGGCCGCTGTCATCTGCGACCATGCACGCGGCAGCACTACACTGGTGGCCGAACCCGGGCACGCGGAGTGGCTGGAGCAACTGCACGCCGATCTGTACGCGCTGCCACCGTGCGCAGTCGACCCGCGACCGCTGTTGGCCGCGCCGTTGGCGGAGGAGGATCCGCAGCGCTACCTGCATGCCGTGGAGCGGGCGCGGGACTACATCCACGATGGCGACATCTTTCAGGCCAATCTCTCTCGCCAGTGGCAGGCGCCGTTGCGTACCGATGCCTCGGCGGCGGAGATATACCAGAGACTGTGCCGCGCCAATCCGGCGCCGTTTGCAGCGCTCGCATTGCACGACGATTTCGCAATCATCAGCTCGTCACCGGAGCGGCTGCTGCGCGTGCGCGCTGGCCGCGCGGAAACCCGCCCGATCGCCGGCACCCGGCCGCGCAGCACCGACACGGCGCGCGATACGGCCCTGGTCCACGAATTGCTGGCCAATCCCAAGGAACGCGCCGAGCACGTGATGCTGCTGGATCTGGAGCGCAATGATCTGGGCCGTGTGTGCCGCACCGGCAGCGTGCGCGTGAACGAGCTGATGGCAATCGAATCCTACGCGCACGTGCATCATATTGTTTCCAACGTGAGCGGCGCGCTGCGCGCTGACCTGACGCCGGGACAGGTAATACGCGCGGTATTTCCCGGCGGTACCATTACCGGCTGCCCGAAAGTGCGCTGCATGCAGATCATTGCGGAGCTGGAGGCTGTAGCGCGCGGTGCGTATACCGGATCCCTCGGTTATCTCAACCGCGACGGCGACCTGGACCTGAATATTCTGATCCGCACGCTGGTGAAAAACCGCGCGCAATTGCAGTTCCGCGCCGGGGCGGGAATCGTGGCGGACTCGGTGCCGGAGCGCGAACTGGAGGAAACGCGCGCCAAAGCCCGTGGTCTGGCGCGCGCTCTGGGAGCGGATGCATGACCGAAGCCTGTTGGGTAAACGGCAAACCGCAGGATCAGGTGCCGGTGTCCGACCGCGGCCTGCAGTATGGAGACGGCTTGTTCGAGACATTGCCGACCACACACGGACAGATTCCGCTGCTGGCTTATCATCTGGACCGCTTATACGCCGGTTGTGAGCGATTGGCGATCAACGCGCCGTCGCGCGAGAAGCTGCAAGTTGAATTGCTGAACACGGCGCGCGGCGAACAACACGCCATATTCAAGCTGCTCGTCACGCGCGGGGCGGGTGGTCGCGGCTATCAGCCGCCGTCACACGCACAAGCCACGCGCATTCTCACGCGCCATCCGTGGCCGGATCATCCACAGGCCTGGCGTGAGTTCGGCATACAGCTGCGTGTTTGCAGCACGCGGCTCGGGCATAATTCCAAGCTCGCGGGTCTCAAGCACCTCAACCGTCTCGAACAGGTGCTGGCGCGCGCCGAGTGGTCGGAACGCGAACCGTGGCAGGAAGGTTTGATGCTGGACGAGGAGGGCGCCGTCATCGAAGGTACAATGACCAATGTGTTTGCGCGTTTGGCGGATGACCGCCGGGTTACGCCCGAATTGACTCGATGTGGCGTGGCGGGAGTAATGCGGCGCCATTTGCTGGAGCGCTGCATGCAGGACGGTGAACCGGTGCACGCAGTGCGTCTGTCGCTGAAAGAATTGCAGGACGCACGTGAAGTGTTCGTGTGCAATTCGCTGATTGGAATATGGCCGGTGCGCCGGCTCGCCGATCAGGAATATACGGTAGGTGAGTGGACGCGCCGCATGCAGCATTGCGCGCAGGACGCGGGAATGGGAGTGCTTTGAAAGCAGACATGCCGCGCAAACTCGTCGCGCTGCTGGTGCTCGTGGTGTTGCTGGTGATAGCCGGCACGGCGTACTGGCGCGGATTTTTGGCGCCGGTGGTCACGGGCACCCATGTCGTGGACGTGCAAGTGACACCCGGCGCGCCGTTGCGCCAGGTGGCGGCCGAACTGAATTCCCAGGGCGTGTTGCCGCACCCGCTTGAACTCGTGTGGCTGGCGCGCCTGCGCGGCGACACGCACTCGCTCCGCGCCGGCGAATACCTAGTGCCACCCGGCACCAGCGTCGCCGGCTTGCTCGACCTGCTCAAAAGCGGCAAGGTGGTGCTGCATGCGCTCACACTGGTGGACGGCTGGACCTTCAAACAGGTGATGCAGGCCGTGGACAGCAATCCGGCGCTCAACCACACACTTGCTGGCAAGGATGCTGCAGCTGTCATGGCCGCACTCGGCCACCCCGGTGCAGCACCCGAAGGACGGTTCTATCCCGACACTTACCAGTTCCCCAAGGGCACCAACGACGTGGCCTTCCTGCAGCGCGCGTACCGCGACATGCAGTTGCATCTGGACAGCGCCTGGCAACAGCGCGCACCCGGATTGCCGTACCGAACACCCTACGATGCGCTGATTCTAGCCTCCATCGTCGAGAAAGAGACCGCCCAGCCAAAGGAGCGCGGCGAAATTGCGGGTGTGTTTGTGCGCCGCCTCGCGCAAGGCATGCGCCTGCAATCCGACCCCACGGTGATTTATGGCCTGGGAGATACCTACACCGGAAAAATCACCTACAAGGATCTGCGCACGGATACGCCATACAACACCTATACCCGCATTGGGTTGCCGCCCACGCCGGTTTGCCTGCCAAGCCTGGCCTCAATCGAAGCCGTGTTGCATCCCACGCCCGGCGACGCGCTGTATTTCGTGGCGCGCGGCGACGGCACCCACCAGTTTTCAGCGACACTGGCCGAGCAGAACGCGGCCGTGCAGAAATACCAGATCCGACACCACCAGCCATGACGCGATCCGGCAAAACGAAGCGCGCACGATTCATTACCTTCGAAGGCATTGAGGGCGTCGGCAAGTCCACGCACCTGAAATTCATCGCCGGCTGGTTGCGCGCACGCGGTATCAGGCTGCTGGTCACGCGCGAGCCCGGTGGCACGGAGCTGGCCGACGAAATCCGCAAGCTGCTGCTCACACCGCACAAACAAATTGTTTCGCCGATGGCGGAGCTGCTGCTCATGTTCGCAGCGCGCGCCAGCCATGTGGAGCAGGTCATCCGGCCGGCGCTGGATTCCGGTTGCTGGGTATTGTGCGACCGCTTCACGGACGCCAGCTATGCCTATCAGGGTGGCGGGCGGCGCTTGCCGATGCGGGAGATTGCCGCACTGGAACGCATGGTCACCCGCGGACTCAAACCGGACTTGACGTTGCTGCTGGTCGCGCCGGTGCGCGTGGGCATGACGCGCGTGCGCCAGCGCGGCCGGCGCGATCGCTTCGAGCTGGAACAGCACGCATTCTTTGAGCGCGTGCGGCGCGCATACCTGCGACGCGCAAAACGTGAAGCGCGACGTATGCGCATCATCCGCGCCGATGCCAGCATGGGAACGGTGCGCCGGCAAGTCCTGCGCGCACTCGAAGAGCGCGTGGCGACATGGCTGTGAATGCCGCGGACACATTGCCGGATTGGCGGGCAGTTCCGCTGCCGTGGCAGACATCGCTCTGGCAACGCGCCGGCACTTGGCTGCAGAGCGGTCGGCTGCCGCACGCACTGATGCTTACGGGCGTGGAGGGGAGCGGCAAGCAATTGTTTGCCAGCGCGTTTGCGGCCTTGGCGTTGTGCCGATCTCCGGAACATGGCCGCGCCTGCGGCCAATGCCCCTCCTGCCGGCAATTTGCCGCGGGCGCGCACCCTGATTATCACTCTGTCACGCTCGCCGAGGAAAAGAGCGCAATCCTCGTGGATCAGATTCGAGAACTGTGCATAACGCTGACGCTCACGAGTCTGCACGGCGGACGCAAACTCGCGGTGTTGTCCCCAGCCGACGCCATGAACAGCAACGCCGCCAACAGTCTGCTCAAGACCCTGGAAGAACCGGCGCCCGGCACCTTGCTGATTCTGGTGACGGCGCAGCCCGCGCGCCTGCCCGCCACCATTCGCAGCCGCTGTCAGTCGCTCAGCATGACTGCACCGGCCACGCCCATGGCACTCGACTGGCTCAATGGCATAGAGTCGCGCACTGATTGGCCGGCACTCCTTGGCATCGCAGGTGGGGGGCCACTGCGCGCTTTGCAACTTGCGGGAGTATCCCTGATCCGTGAACGCCTGATGTGGTTTCAGATGCTGCTGGATCTGCGCGCCAATAAACTCAATCCCCTGCAGTGTGCAGGGGAGCTTTCCCGCGAACCGTTGCCGCTGGTGCTGCGCCTGCTGCAAACCTGGACCATGGACCTCGTGCGCCTCGGGACCGCGGCCTGGACGGCCCCGCCCGCGCTGATCAACGCCGATGCCCATGCGCTGTTGCAAAGCGCCCTCGTGGGATTAAACTTGCGCGCATTGCACGCGTATCTGGGACGGCTCAACCGGGCCACGGCCCTGGCGACGACCCCGGTGAACGCCCAACTGCTGCTTGAAGACCTGCTGCTGCAATGGGCCGGGGGGCTGGGCAGCTTGAATGCCGCGCCGCTCGCGGCTGCCGGAGGCTGAATTCATGAGTGAACCGCGACAACAGGCAATCCATACGCTGGTGATCAAGGACAAGAGCGCCTTGTATAGCGCGTACATGCCGTTCGTGAAAAACGGCGGCATGTTCATACCCACGGACAAACCCTATCAGCTGGGCGACGAAGTATTCGTGCTGTTGCAGCTCATGGATTTGCCGGAGCGTTTGCCGGTGGCTGCCAAAGTCGTGTGGATCACTCCGCGCAGCACCAACCGTACACGTGCCACCGGCATCGGCGTGCAGTTCAGCGCGCAGGATGGCGGCAATACCCAGCGCAAAATCGAAGATCTGCTGGGCACGGCCTTGCGCGCCGACCGCCCCACCCACACCATGTGACGTCCGCTGATTTGTCAAACACCAGAGCTGCGGATCAGCGCGACACCGTCAGTCTGGCCGATGCCGCACGCCGCAGTGCCGAATCCAACCAGATACCTGCCGCGACTGATTTATATCGACAGTTGCTGCAACGCGATCCTGCGCACTCCGAAGCGCTGAGCTTCCTGGGGATGCAGGCACTGGCGCGCGGAGACCTTGGCCAAAGCCTCACATTGTTTGAGCGTGCAGTTGCCGCGCACCCCGAGGATGCCGCGCTCTTCAAGAACCTCGGCCTGGTGCAGCGCGCGCGCGGGGCGTTGCCCGAAGCCGTCGCGGCGCTGGACTCTGCCTTGCGCCTGCAGCCGGAATTTCCCGTAGCCCATCTGCATAAAGGTGCGGTATTGGAACAGCTGGGACGGAGCGACGAAGCCCTGAAAAGTTTTCTTGCCGGGCTCATGCAAGCCGGCGATCTCGGCCTGATGGTACAACCCGAACGCTTGCCGGCGGGACTGCGTCAGGCCCTGCAGCATGCCATGGACGTGGTGCGGCAGGCACGTGAGGCGCGCCTCACGCAGGCACTCGCGCCGCTGCGTGCGGGCCATCCGGCGGCGGATTTTGCGCGCGTGGATCAGTGTCTGCGTGTTTATTTCGGACAGGAAGCGCTCCCGGGCGGCAATCCGTTGCAGCGCTGCACTTTCATGACCTTCCCGGGACTGCCATCACAAGCCTGGTTCGAGCGTCAACAATTCCCCTGGTTTGCGGAAATCGAAAAACATACTGACGAGATCCGCTCCGAGCTGCTCGACGTCTTGCGCGGCGACGAGGGCTTCCGGCCGTTCATCGAGATGCGACGCAACCATCCGGGCACGAAATACTGGGAGTCGCTGAATTACTCTCCCAACTGGAACGCATTTTTCTTCTACCGCGACGGCCACCGTTTTGATGCCAATTGTGCGCGCTGTCCGGTTACCGCGGGACTGTTGGATACCCTGCCGCTGAGTCGCGTGGCCGATCATTCACCGGAAACGCTGTTTTCCGTGCTCAAACCCGGCGCACACATTCCACCGCACACCGGCGTGATCAATACCCGCCTGGTTGCGCACCTAGCGCTGATCATCCCGTCAGACTGCGGTATCCGCGTCGGCACCGAGACCCGCGGATGGAAAGAAGGCGAGTGCATCGTGTTCGACGATACCTTCGAACACGAAGCCTGGAACAAGAGCAATCGCACGCGCGTGGTGCTGATTTTCGATGTCTGGAATCCGTACCTCACCGAAGTGGAACGCGAAGCCATGCGCATCGTGGTGGAAGAACTCGGCCGCTTGGGTCACGTTTCCGGCAGGGAAGATTAAACATGAAGACCGCGTTTCTATAGTGCCCGCAGTTTGTGCTTTAATTAACCATAATATACATTATGCGCAGTTGACCGGGCTCCCAGCCCAGCCAACGGGGCTCGCCCATGAGCGCCCCCGTTTCAATTGTCACCCCAAACCGGACCTCTGCAAATTCCTGCGGGGAGCGTAGCTCAGCCGCAGGTAATCGCTCGCTGTCGTCTACACCGCTGGGCTTGTCTTTATTAGGTACAAGTACCACAGAAACCCCGTCATTGTCGGTTTCTCCCGAGGAATCCCGCTTTAAAGTTATGCGTCGGGGGGTGTTGCTTACCGCCCGTTCCGTTGAAGAATCCATCGCCGAATCGGGTAGGCAGTTCCGTCGCGCGTTCATCACGCTGACCTATCGCCCCGGTGTGGACTGGGCACCTTGGCACATTTCACAGACCCTCGCCTGTTATGCCGAGTGGGCCCGCCGTCGGGGGTTCCCGCTGCTCTACGTGTGGGTGCTGGAATTGACCAAGGCCGGGGTGCCGCATTACCACGTCGTGCTGTGGTTGCCGCTCGGGTTCACGCCACCGCTGCCCGATAAGCAGGGCTGGTGGAGACACGGTATGTC
>JBOIAZ010000100.1:0-2067 GCA_050739175.1 Gammaproteobacteria bacterium | reverse complement strand
ACAGCCCGTGCACCAGGTTGAAGTCAAAATCCAGCGGCAACGGTGTTTGTTCCTGGCGGCGGGCGCGCGCCACTTCTTCCTGTTGACGTTCGATGTAGCCGGCATAACGCACTGAGATTTCCACCTGCTCCGCCACTTCCGCTGCGACCTGCGCGTCGCCGATGCAGGCGAGCGATATCAACTTGCGGTAATTCGTTCCCGGTCTGCGCAGCAGTTCGAGCGCGCGGGCCTCTCGCGAGAGCGGCGCACCGAAGAGTTCGGTCGCTTGGCTTTCGAGAATATCGCCGGGCCGCACCAGAATATTTTGCAGGCGCGCGGTTTCGCGCTCGATGGCTTCACGTTTCTCGGAGAACTTCCGCCAGCGTGCGTCGTCCACCAGACCAAGTTTGCGGCCGATTTCGGTCAAACGCAGATCCGCGTTGTCTTCACGCAGCATCAATCGGTGTTCGGCGCGGCTGGTGAACATGCGATAGGGCTCGGGTGCGCCACGGGTAATGAGGTCGTCCACCAGCACGCCGAGATAGGCGAGTTCGCGTCCCGGCCACCAGGGTTCGCGCTGTTTCACCTGCAACGCGGCGTTGATGCCGGCAAGCAAGCCCTGCGCGGCGGCTTCCTCGTAACCCGTGGTGCCGTTGATCTGACCTGCAAAATACAACCCGCTTATATATTTTGTCTCCAGCGAATACTTGAGATCGCGCGGATCGAAATAATCGTATTCGATAGCGTAGCCGGGCCGGGTAAGGTGCGCGTGCTCGAAGCCCGCGATGGAGCGCACCAGCGCGTACTGCACGTCGAACGGCAGACTGGTGGAGATACCGTTGGGATAGACCTCGTGGGTGTCCAGGCCTTCCGGCTCGATGAAAATCTGGTGGCGCTCCTTGTCCGCGAAGCGCATCACCTTGTCTTCCACCGACGGGCAATAGCGCGGTCCCACGCCCTCGATCACGCCGGTGTACATGGGCGAACGGTCCAGGCCGCTGCGGATGATCTCGTGAGTGCGAGCGTTGGTGTGGGTGATGTGGCAAACGACCTGGCGCGGATGTTCCGCGCGCGTGCCCATGAACGAGAACACCGGTGTCGGCTCGTCACCCGCCTGCACGGCAAGGTTTTCGTAATTGATGCTGCGGCCATCGAGGCGCGGCGGCGTGCCGGTCTTCAAACGCCCCACGCGGAACGGCAGCTCACGCAGGCGCTTGGCGAGACGGTTCGCGGGCGGATCTCCGGCGCGGCCGCCTTCGTAATTGGACAGCCCGACGTGGATGCGGCCGCCCAAAAACGTGCCGACCGTCAGCACCACAGCGGACGCGAAAAAGCGCAAGCCCATCTGCGTGACCACGCCCGTGACGTGTTCGCCCTCGACGATCAGATCGTCGCAGGCCTGCTGGAACAAGACCAGATTCGGTTGATTCTCGATCAGGCTGCGGATCGCCTGCCGGTATAGCACGCGGTCCGCCTGCGCACGCGTGGCGCGCACCGCGGGACCCTTGCTGGCATTGAGAATGCGGAACTGGATGCCGGCCTGGTCCGTGGCACGCGCCATGGCGCCTCCGAGCGCGTCAATCTCCTTGGCCAGATGCCCCTTGCCGATGCCGCCGATGGCCGGATTGCAACTCATCTGGCCGAGCGTCTCGACATTGTGGGTGAGCAAAAGTGTTGCACAGCCCATGCGCGCCGCGGCCAGCGCCGCCTCGGTGCCGGCGTGCCCGCCGCCGACTACGATCACATCGAAATGCTGGGGGTAATCCATCCTAAGAACCCGGGTTCGATTAAACCGGCGGCTATTTTATGCTCAAAGACGCTATTCACATAGCTGTATTATCAGAATTCCATTGGCTTGCATTCAACGCTCATAAATGCCGCAGCTTGAAACCACCGTGAATATCAGCTCACCCTTACATCCATCCAGATCATTTTATTCTGAGTGGGCTTTACCTCCAACACGTCCGCAGGACGAACTGAGCGGGTATTAATGTGGAGGAATTGGGGACGTTTCAGCCTACGGATTTCATATATCAGTTTCATGTTTGCCGCTGAGATTTCTAAATGATTACATTCACTCACTATCAA
>JBOIAZ010000099.1:0-3340 GCA_050739175.1 Gammaproteobacteria bacterium | reverse complement strand
TACAATGGCCTGTCTTCCCAGCACACAGCGTATCTGGAAGCGGGGGGTTGCGGCTTTGACCTTTGCGACGGCGCTCTGAACTATGGCTACGAGAAAATCCTGGAAGCCTATTACCGGATCCAGGTCGGGAAGTACGTGCAAGTGAGTCCCGATATGCAGTTCATCAGCAATCCGGGCTACAACCGCGACCGCGGCCCCGCACGGGTCATCGGCCTGCGTCTGCATGCGAATTACTGACCGCGGCTTTTCTCGGACTGGCCGGGTATTGACAGCCATGCTAGATTAAACCCGCGTTTGATGAATGGATGTTAACAGTCGCACCAGACCGGAATCATGACCGTAGCTTCCATACTGAATAGCGATATTTTGCCCTCCCTCCGGCAGGCGCACTGGCGCAGATGGCTGGTGGCTTTGGCCCTGGTTTGCGTGGTGGGCATCTATTCCATCGAGGTTACTCACCACCACAAGACCGCGGCAAGTGAACTGGCGTGTCCGATCTGCCAAGTCATGGCGCATGGTGCGCCCAACCTGCTCAAGCCGGCCTTAAGTCCCGTCGTCAGCTTTGCGGGCTGGTATCGGCACGTGCTGCCCCGGATGGATTCAGCCGGGGTTCGCAGCATCCTCAAGCTTCTGCCCCAGCCGCGGGCTCCTCCCGTTTCCGTTCCTTCCTCCGTCTGAACCCAGGCCGGGTTACACCGGCACATCGTCCGCGCGACGCGTGCGTTGCGGAACATATGACGCAGTCAGGCGCAGCGCCTTTCAGGCAGCCGCTTGGCATTGAAGGAGCACAACATGAAACGCTTTTTCCTGGCGCTGCCATTGCTGGCCGGCGCGCTCATGCTCATCGGCCATACCCGGGCAGTTTTCGCCTATACGCCCGATGACCCGCCCAACGTCACCACCGCCGCACCGCCCACTGCGGTTTCGGCGCCCGCCGCGGCTTCTAGCGCACTTGCGGCAGCTGCGTCCGGCGCCACAAGTCCCGCCACAGCCGATGCCGGCGAGCCAGTGCAACTCGGCAGCATCAAGGTTCAGGGCGAGCGCCTGAACCGGGCACGCGCCATCATCAATGTGGAAACCGGCACCAGCAGTTATCACTTTGACACCCAGGCCATCGCTGCGCTGCCGCAAGGCTATAACGCGCCTCTGCAGAATGTGCTGTTGCAAGCCCCGGGCGTGGCCCAGGACTCCTTCGGCCAGTTGCATGTGCGCGGCGATCATGCCGATATCCAGTACCGCATCAACGGCATCATCATTCCGGAGTTCATCAGCGGCTTCGGCGATACGCTCGGCACCCGTTTCATCAGCAAGATTGATTTCCTGACCGGCGCCTTGCCAGCGCAATACGGCTATCGCACGGCCGGCGTGGTGAACATAACCACCAATGACGGCCTGGATTTCGGGAATGGCGGCAGCGTGGATCTGTACGGTGGCAGTCACGGCACCATCGAGCCCAGCGCCGAGTACGGCGGCACCCGGGGCCGGATGGATTATTACTTCACGGGTACCTACCTGCAAAGTAATCTGGGCATCGAGTCATCCACCCCCGGCAGCCCGATTCACGACGACACCGAGCAGAACCGGGCGTTCGGTTACATGTCGTATCTGCTCAATGACGACATGCGTCTCGGGGCCATCATCGGGCACTCGTTGAGCAATTTCCAGATTCCCAACAATCCGGGGCTGATGCCGACGTATCAGTTGCAAGGCGTGCCCAGCTACCCTTCAGCCAATCTCAACGAGACCCAGCGGGAATTGAATGACTATGGCATTCTCGATCTGCAGGGCATCAAGGACCAGTTGAATTACTCGGTGGCCATGTTCAGCCGCTATTCGAGCACCGACTTTCATCCCGATCCCATCGGCGACCTGATCTACAACGGCGTGGCGGCCCAGGTGTTCCAGCGCAACATCGCCACGGGTATCCAGGCGGACGCCAGTTATGCCCTGAACCCCGACCACACACTCCGCTGGGGCTTGTTTGCGGATCAGGAGAACACCACCAGCAACAACACCTCCGCGGTATTTCCCGCCAACTCCGGCGGCCAGCAGACCAGCAACGTCCCGTTCACCATCGCGGATGACAGCGGCAAGACCGGAGAACTCTACGGTGCCTATCTGCAGGACGAATGGCTGATAAGCAAGGCCCTGACCGTGAACTACGGCCTGCGCTATGACATCTCTAACGGTTTTGATCGCGAAGATCAGTTGAGCCCGCGTCTGAACGCAGTGTACAAGCTGAGCGATACCTCTACCCTACACGGCGGCTACTCGCGTTACTTCACGCCGCCGGAGCTGGAACTGATCGCACCGCGGGACATCGCCCTGTTCCAGAACACCACCAACGCGCTACCCTCAAGTTCCAATACCAACGTGAAGGCGGAGCGGGATGATTACTACGACCTGGGCATCACCCACGAGTTCACGCCGGCGTGGCAGGCGGGTCTGGACGGTTACTACAAGAACGCAACCAACCTGCTGGATGAAGGCCAGTTCGGCCAGGCGCTGGTGTTCTCACCCTTCAATTACGCCCGCGGGCGCGTATGGGGCATTGAATTCACCACCAGCTACCAGGTGCAGGATTTCTCGTCCTATTTCAATCTGGCCTATTCGAGGGCGCTGGGCAACGAGGTCAAATCCGGACAATACAATTTCTCGCCGGAAGAGCTGGCCTATATTGCCGATCATTATGTGCACTTGGACCATGACCAGACTTGGACGGCCTCGAGCGGCGTGTCCTACGACTGGCTGGGGACGCGCTACAGCCTGGACGGCGTCTTCGGCAGCGGTCTGCGCAGCGGCTTTGCCAACACCCAGAGCCTGCCGTTCTATGCGCAGTTAGATGCCGGCGCCAGCCGCAATTTCAATCTGCCCGGCGTCGGCGACATCAGCGCGCGTTTCGTGATCGTGAATTTATTTGATCGGGTTTACGAAATCCGCAACGGCACCGGCATCGGCGTGGGCGCGCCGCAGTACGGTCCGCGGCGCGGATTTTTCCTGGGACTCACCAAATCGTTCTGACTTGCAGGGCTACCGGTGCTAACGTTGGCAAATGGAACTTGGCGCCCCGGAGAACTGCGCTCCGGAGCAGAATTTTTGCGTGCGCTAGGAGTGCGCGTGATTGTGCGCTCGTAGCTTTTTCGGGAGCATCAACCCTGATGACAAAAACAGACTCAGCAGATCCGCTGCGCCGTCTCCGTGGCCACTTCCCGGGGTGCTGCTGCCGCCGAATGTGCAGCACATGGTGACGCCGGCTCCGGGCGGCGGCAGCCAAGTCATTTCCGGCGCCAGCGCTTCGGTCGTCGGTCTCAAACACGAATTCGGATACAACGAACAATGG
>JBOIAZ010000098.1:0-5412 GCA_050739175.1 Gammaproteobacteria bacterium | reverse complement strand
CTGGTCTATAGCTGTGGCTACTGGAAAGACGCCGACAACCTCGACGACGCCCAGGAAGCCAAGCTCGAACTCGTGTTCCACAAGCTCGGCTTGAAACGCGGCATGCGCGTGCTCGACATCGGCTGCGGCTGGGGCGAGGCACTGAAACTCGCCGTCGAACGCTATGGGATCACGGGCGTAGGCGTCACCGTGTCCGAACAGCAGGCGAAATATGCACGCCAAATCAGTCAAGGCTTGCCGATCGAAGTGCGTTTGCAGGACTACCGGCTGCTGGACGAAAAGTTCGACCGCATTTTCTCCATCGGCATGTTCGAGCACGTGGGCGTGAAGAATTATCCCGCCTACATGCAGACGGCGCGCCGTTGTCTCAAGGACGACGGCCTGTTCCTGTTGCACTGCATCGGCGGCAACATCTCGGTGCGCGACACCGACGCCTGGATCGCGAAATACATTTTCCCGAACGGCATGTTGCCCTCGATCAAACAAATTGCCGCCGCGAGCGAGGGTTTGTTCGTAATGGAGGACTGGCACAACTTCAGCGTGTATTACGACAGGACGCTGCAAGCCTGGCAGCGTAATTTCGAGGACAGTTGGGAAGCACTGAAAAAACAGTACAACGAAACTTTCCGCCGCATGTGGCGGTACTACCTCTGCGCCAGCATGGCCTCGTTCCGCTCCCGCAAAAACCAGTTGTGGCAGATTGTGTTCTCGCCGCACGGCGTGCCGGGAGGGTACGTAGCCCCGAGGTGACTCCGCGCGCGGGGCAGGCCGGCTCTCTTTCTGTCATTCCCGCCCCCGCTTGCGCGAGGACAGGCTCCAGCGGGAATCCAGAATTATCCAGAACCTGGGTACCCGCTTTCGCGGGTACGACGAATAAATCAGAGGTTCCTTAACTTCTATTCGTTCATTCGTCAATTCTGGGACAAGGAGATAAGGATGCCAAAACGTAACACTCGCTCACCTCTGAAAGGCCAACCCCTGCACAATCCAGCCGAATCGCTGGAGCAACGGAGAAGTGATCTGATATTTGACCATGTGCTGACACCACTGCTCATCACCGCGGCGTTTTGTGTCATGGCATTCACGGAATGGTGGGGATACCTGACTCATACTCCACGGCAACCGCAGTTCTATACGCTTATCTTGTTGCTCGCAATTATTTATTCCGTGTGGCGAATCATACGTGTGAAACCTGAACTGTCACGGCTACGCCTCGGCATTCAGGGAGAAAAGGCAGTCGGGCAATACCTGGAGCGTCTGCGGGAGCAACATTATCAAGTATTTCATGACGTGGGCGGTCCGGGCTTCAACCTCGACCATGTACTCATCGGCCCAGCGGGTATTTTCACAGTCGAAACGAAGACGCTCAGCAAGCCCACGCACCGCGACGCGAAAATTGTCTTTGATGGCGAGGGCATACTGGTTGACGGACACGAGTTGGAACGCAATCCCGTCGTACAGGCCAGGGCGGAGGCTCGCTGGCTCAGGGAGCTACTGAAGGAAAGCACGGGCCGTACTTTTGATGTCCGGCCAGTCGTGGTTTTCCCCGGTTGGTGGATCGAACAGCGACCCGGCTCTACCCGCGACATCTGGGTACTCGAACCCAAAGCCTTACCGGGGTTCCTTTCGGGGGAACCACCGGCACTGGTACCGGAGGACGTAAAATTGGCAAGCTTCCACCTGTCCCGATTTGCACAGACTCAGGACACTCATGGCGGGGAATGACGACTCGTGTAAGCCTGTTTCGCTTACTGAGTGCAGTCCATGTCCCGCGTGCGCGAGAGCGGGCGGCAGCAGGAACCCTGTAGTTCAAGTATCTGAATTCCCGCTGTCGCAGGAATGTCGGAGAGTGGGTGGATCGGGTCAGAGAAGGCAATGGTGTTGTTCTAAACCTGCCGTAAGATTCCCGCTACGGGCCTCTACAACGACGGGCTCCGCGGAAGTGACGACTTGATGGGATCTCGTTATTCTATTTCCGTTATTCCCGCCCCCGCCTGCGCGAGGACAGGCTCCAGCGGGAATCCAGTTCCGGAGAGACGATGGACCGTCAATCGGCCGTATACATTCTGGCAAGCAAACGTAACGGCACGTTGTATATCGGTGTGACCAGCGACCTGCACAAACGTGTTTGGGAACACAAGCAGGGCTTGGTGGAAGGTTTTACCAAGCGTTACCATGTTTACGACCTGGTTCTGTATGAGTTGTACGACGATATGGCAACAGCCATCGCGCGAGAAAAGCAGCTCAAGAAATGGAATCGCGCATGGAAGTTGCGGGTGATCGAACAGTCAAACCCAGGATGGAAAGATTTGTGGACGGAAATTATCTGATCCTGGATTCCCGCTTTCGCGGGAATGACAGAACGGCGGATTGGGTCGCGAGAAGCTGCGCTGCCAAGGAGTATCGCACTTCGGGTTCCTGCTGCAGACTGCCCTCGCATAGGCGAGGGCGGGAATGACCATTCAGGAAAACGCCGACAGTACAATTGTCCAGATGGCGCTTCGCGATGTGTGATAGCCGTTGAACGCTGATGATCTACACAAATTGGCATAATCAGTAAGGTGCGTACCCCATTCTCGTCATTCCCGCGAAAGCGGGAATCCAGGAATTTGAATACCTGACGCTCACTTTAGTTACGGTGACGATTAAAACGACTTTTTATTGCATGTTCGAACTGCACCCACAATTGGCCAAAGATGCTGTCACACTTGGGCACTTTGAGCTCTGCCGCCTGCTGCTCATGAACGACAGCAGTTACCCTTGGTTTATCCTCGTGCCGGAACGCGAAAACATCCGCGAGCTTCACGAACTCAACGACGCGGATCGCCATCAACTTTGGGATGAATCTGCAGAACTGTCCCGCGCATTGACCGTGATTTTCAAACCCGACAAGCTCAATATCGCGGCGCTCGGCAACCAGGTGCCGCAACTGCATGTGCATCACATCGTGCGCTACAAGCACGACGCCGCCTGGCCGCAGCCGGTTTGGGGTAAAGTCCCGCCGCGCCCGTATTACGGCGCCGAGATCATCAAGCTAAAAAGCACACTGCTGCCGAAACTGGGCGGAGCTTTTCACTCCGGGTGAACGCCGCGCCTGTGGGATAATGCACGGCAGTCGCGCAATTACCCCATGCACACTCAAAAACAAAATCCTTTGGCGTTTGCCGATAGCGGGCTCGATCGGCTGGCGCTGCGGCGTGCCGATGAAAACTGGCTGAAGGCACAACTGTCGGACCTCGCGACCGGGTTCGTGCCCGTCGCGGGCGATGATAATCTGCTGAACGCGCACGGTGCGCCGCTGATCCTCGCCGCAACTGAGGCCGAAGCGTTGCGCGCCTCGGCACAGGCCACGGTACTGCTCGGCGAGCATCGCGGTCAGGTGTGTTTCGCGCTTGGATTGGCCGCGGACGCACCACTGCCCGCAGGCGCCGTGCGCAGCAATTTGCGCCCGCAGTTCGGCGTGCTCGAAGACGGAGCGCTTGCCCTACTCGGCTACGCGCGCGCCATGGTGCACTGGCATGGGCACAACCGCTACTGCGGAAAATGCGGCGCGCCGACCGAAAGCCGGCGTGCCGGTCACGAGCTGCACTGCACGCGTTGCGACAACATCCTTTATCCGCGTGTCAATCCCGCGGTCATCGTGCTGGTCACGCACGGTGAGCGCTGCCTGCTCGGGCGCCAGCCGGAGTGGGCGGCCAACCGTTTTTCCACGCTCGCCGGTTTCGTGGAGCCGGGCGAAAATCTGGAAGCCGCATTGCGGCGCGAAATCCGCGAGGAGACCGATATCCGCGTGGGCCCGGTGCGCTACCTGCGTTCGCAGCCCTGGCCGTATCCGGCCTCGCTGATGCTGGGTTTCCGCGCGCAAGCTGAAAGCACCGAAATCCACTGCAACGACGGGGAACTCGCGGAGGCGCGCTGGTTTTCACGCCAGGATATTGCCGCCGGCCTGCGGGGCGGCGGCCTGGCATTGTCATTGCCGGGTTCCAGCTCGCACGCTTTGATCCGCGAGTGGTTCGAGGAATCACCCGGATTTGTCCTTGCTGCCGCGTCAGGTAAACGCTGAAACCGCGTGCAAAGGAAATCAGGTCGAAGGTGCTGGCTATAATGCCCACATGTGCGTTGCAGTTTTCGCTTGGAAGATACATCCGGATTATCCGCTGGTGTTTGCCGGCAACCGTGATGAGTTGCATGCGCGTCCCTCGTCAGCGGCAGGTTTCTGGAAGGACGCGCCGCAGGTACTGGCGGGCCGCGATCTCACCGCGGGCGGCACCTGGCTCGGCGTGACCGGCGCCGGGCGCTTCGCGGTGGTCACCAATTACCGCGAAGGCCCGGTGCCTAAGAAAGGTCCACGATCCCGCGGCGAACTCACCGCCGATTTTCTGCGCGGCGTGACGTCTCCACGGGATTACCTGGAGCAGGTTCAGCGGCGTGCCCATGGCTACGCGCCATTCAGCCTGATCGTCGGCGACGCCGAGGCACTCTGGTTCTTTTCCAACCGCGATACGCGTGCGCCGTTTGAGATCCCAGCTGGTATCCACGGGTTGAGCAATCATTTGCTGGATACACCGTGGCCGAAAGTCAGACTTAGCGAAGCACGGCTGAAAACAATGTTGGCACGCGGCCTGCCGACGGCGGAGGACTTGGAGCAGCTGCTCGCTGATCGCACGCCCGCGCCGGCAGACGAGTTGCCCGACACCGGTATTGGCGCGGAACGCGAACGCCAGATCTCGCCGGTGTTTGTGGTTAATCCCGAGTACGGCACGCGTTGCTCGACCGCTATCTTGCGCGCACGCAACGGCGGGTTGCATTTCACAGAGCGGCGTTTTGATGCCACGGGCAAGCTTTTTGACCACCATGATTTCCACCTCGCGGGTGAGGGTGCGTGAATCGCGCGCCGCGGATTGCGGCCTGCGGCAGTTGGCGCTCGGTGCTGAGTGCGGCTCAGATTGCCGCCGCCGGCGTACGGCTCGCCCAACCTCGCGTTGCGGGAGAGCACGTGTATTGGCTGGAAAGCCGGCCCGCGGAAAACGGCCGCTCGGTGCTGGTGCGCGCGCGCCCGGGCGAGGGCAACCGCGACCTCACGCCCGCGCCGTTCAGCGTACGCAGCCGCGTGCACGAGTATGGCGGCGGTGCGTTCGCGGTAACAATGGACACTGCGTATTTCGTCAATGACGTCGACCAGCAGATTTACCGTCAATCACCGACGGATGAAATCCCGCAAGCCCTCACCCAGGTGCCCGGTTGCCGGTTTGCCGATCTGCAGGTGGATGCATCACGGCGGCGCTTGATCGCCGTATGTGAAGACCACCGTTCTGATGATCGCGCGCCGCGCAACACGCTGGTTTCCATCGGCTTGGCTGACGGACGGCTTGCCACGCTGGCGCAGGGCCACGATTTTTACAGCTCGCCGGC
>JBOIAZ010000097.1:0-2959 GCA_050739175.1 Gammaproteobacteria bacterium | reverse complement strand
GCTGCACCATTTATATGTGCCGGGCGCGCGTGCCGCCACCCTCACGATTTTTGACGTGAGCGCTTCCGGCGCGCTCAAGCCGCTCGCTGTTTATAAAACGGCAGAACATGCCCACTGTGTCACCGATAACAACGCCGGTCATGTGTTTGTTTGCGACCCGCGCGCCGGGGATATTCTGGAAATCAATGATCGCTAAAAGACGGTGACTGCCGCAGACAGCATTCGCGTCTTTAGCGTGGTGCTCACCGCCCTAACGGAGGGACGGGGCATGAAAAGAATTGTTGTATTGACGGCTGCATGCCTGCTGGGCGGAGTGACGGCAGTTTTTGCTGCGGGCTCAGCCCGGACGCTGGCCGTGTACAAGACCGGCGATCATTTCGTCAAGTGTCCCGCCGGTGTGCACGCAAAAACCGGCTGCGTGGAACTGACGGGCAAGGCGCTAACCAGCACCCACTGGCCCGAACTGAAACGCTTTGCCGTAGTGGATGCGGCTTCTCCACACATCCCCGCCGGTTGTCTGACGGCCACCACGACAGGCACACTGTCCGGCAAGGATGACGTCGTGCGCTTTACTGCCACAGGTTATTACTGCCCCGATACCGACACCGCCTGGTATCGCCTGAGCTTCGATCCTGCCGATGCCAAACGCTTCGGCCTGCCGCGGCACGGCCGTATCCGTTACATCGGGAAAAATAACACCGAAACCTTCAGGGCCAGCGTCAAGTAACTCCAGCACGGCATCCATTTTTAATTACCGTGACCGTCGGGAAAATTAATCCGCGCGAAAAGTCCGCGCACTTCGCCGATTACCGGAGTCCAAAAACTGCCGGCGAAGCCAATGCCGCGCACATCGAGCGGGTCAAAATCAAGGCCGCTCACCTGTCACCACCATGAGCATGAAGACGAGTTGCCCGTGGCAGTGAAGGGCCGTCTGCTGATGCAGTTGCAGGATAGTAACGTCACGGTAAACGAAGATGAATTTATCATCGTTCCAGATGGGAGCGGAGACCACGAGCAATACCGGCAATGTTTTGGATGCTCACTCGGTCACCGATTTGCAATAGATTTGAAACTCGGGTGGCAACGCGCTCCCAATGAGCGTATAATTTCGGCTTAATTAGTCGTCCTGCAGTGTTCAGCTTGTGAATCCGCCTGTTTCGTTGTTCCGTGGCGCTTCCGGAATCAACTATTCCTATTACATCTTTGACTTGAGCTTCAGGCCCAAAGACAGCCAGTTCGGCAACTACATGCTCGCGCGCCGATCAGACGGGGGCGGCTGGATCCCGGTCTACATCGGTCAGGGAGACCTCAAAGAGCATATCGGCGACAAGAACCACCTGAATCGGGCACGCAAGAAAGGCGCCACTCACATCCTGGCGCGCACGAACCCGAATGAAAAATTGCGGCATATCGAAGAGCGTGACATGCTTGCCGCCCATCCTGAAGTTTGCGCACCCACCGGCTGCAACGAAATCAAGCCGGTCAAACCCGCCCCTTTGCGCGTGCCCCAGAAACGTAATTGAACGGCTTGCATCACTCGCGCAATCGCTTCGGACCGCTGACAAACGGATTGCCGCGCTCATAGAACCGCAATAGGCGCTGGGCGTCCTTGGTGATGCCGATGCGCACAGTGCGGCCGATGCGGCCCACCGGCCCGGCCGCCGTGCCCAGCCACAGCGGGCCGGGCGTGCAGAAATCCAGACCGTCCAGGCTGCGCGTCACCCGCAAAGCGGCGGCCAGCCGTCCGGGTCCGCGCGCCAAGTCTTGCTCAGCAACGTGACGGCGCCCGCGTTTCATTAGCTCGATGCCCTGCAGAGGCTCCAGCGCACGGAACAACACGGCCGCACCCACGCCTTCCTTTTCCGCGCTCACGTTCAGCATGAAGTAGTTGCCGTAGATGAAATACACGTACGCGTGCCCAGGCAGCAGAAACAGCGAGCGATTGCGCTTGGTCATGCCGTTGAATGCATGACAGGCGGCATCGTTGGGCAGATACGCTTCGGTTTCCACGATGCGCCCGACGATGCGGCCTTTTGGCAGTGCCCGCACCAGTGTCTTGCCGATCAGATAGCGCGCCATGGCCCCGGCATTCACCGGCAATTCATTGCGGCGCAGTCGTCGGGGTTGAAGGTGCATGCAACCGTGGCCGATTCGGGATCGCGGCAGTTTCCTCCCGGATGAACAGCACTGCAACACGCCGCAGCCGGATTGCGCTTTTCCTCGATTCGGATCGTGTGCGGCTGCCGGCAGTTTCGCCGCTGACGCTGCCGCGCCGTCAACCGGGCGTGTCAGTGCGCGCAGATTCCGGCATGCCCATACTCGCCAAAGTCCTCATCGCCGCGATGTTGCTGATGGCAAGCGCTCTCGGCAACACCGAAAGCCGCTGGCAGAACTTGAGGGCCGTGCAAGCTGCGGAGCGCCAATTCATCGGCTTGCGGTTGCCGCCGGGCATCAAGGTGCTGCACGACCTGCATTACGGCGCGGTGGCGACAAGGTCACGCGCCGCCCGATGGCATGGCGGGCAAAAGGGTACAGTCGGCCGCCAAAATCCGGGAAGCGCACAAGAAACGCACCCGCACCCGGCGCGTTTGACGGCTCCAAAATTCCGTGCTGCCGGTCACCAAACCCGCGGCAGGGTTTGCCAGGTGACATACGCCGCCATTGCAATCAGGAACGCCCCAAAGATTTTTCTGAGCAGCGTGTGTGGCAGGCGCGCTGCAAACTGGTTTCCCGCAAGACTCCCGACCGCTCCCACGAGGATGAATACCCCGATGATGCGCCAGTCCGGGTGCAGGCCGTGGGCGGACAGCGACAGCAGGTGACGGACGAAGCCGGTGCACGCAGCCAGCATGATGATCACCAGGCTGGTGGCGATCGCCTGACGTATGCTCAGCCCGCCAAGCAGTACCAGCGCCGGCACGATCAGAAAACCACCACCCACGCCCACCACACCGGCGAG
>JBOIAZ010000096.1:0-18129 GCA_050739175.1 Gammaproteobacteria bacterium | reverse complement strand
GGACGGCGCCATTGATACCCATGACCTCGACGTGAGCGCGGAAACCATGCGCACGCTGCTGACCGTGGACCGGGAGAAATGGCTGGTCGAAATCCGCGCCATGCAGGAGTATTTCCAGGGTTACGGAGCGCGCATGCCCGCGAAGCTGCTGGCGGAATTGCATTCCACGCAGACCGCGCTCTCCCAATAAGGAGCAATTGCCGGCGAGCACGCGTCTCCGCCGCTGTCAGCTCGTCCATCCACCAGGCGCATCCTTGCGAACTGCCGCTGGTTTCCCGGCACGCATCTAGGCACCGCGCGCATGAAAATCCATGAGACTGGCGGTGTGGCTACCGCCGGCATCGCGCTGGGCCACGGAACTTTGTATTTTGTCAGAAGCCGATCATCCGGGCCGGTAGCGGCTGCGCGTGCAGAAATCATATTCTCCTTGGGCCGGCGACAGTTATGTAAGATAACGGTCGGCCATTCATGACCTATATATATGTGCGGCCCGAGCCGAGTGCGCGCTGGCAACACTCACAGTGACGCGCTGGAGAATCACGCAATTGCATGGATACCCGCTGCATGAATGACGTCGTGACCAAACCGTGCCGCAGCGGCTTGCACTCGTGCCGAGCCGCAGCAGACCCGTTGGTGTTTGGAGTTTGGCGCAAGACCGGCGGCCGGTTCCCCATCACAAGCTGACTCGGACAATGCGCCAACAACCACGCCCTGCCGGCATCAGCTCATGAGCCTGGTTCCTCACGAACTCGCCCACCGGGGTACGCCGTGAGCGAATTCGACCGGCTGCTTGACGATCTGCGGCGAGACACGCGTTCTCCGGCCGCTTGGCACGCCTGGCTTGGGGAGCAGCTCAAGCAGCCCGGCAGCGACGCCGCGTCTTTGATTGATGCCGTAGAGCGTGCGCGGCGGGCCGGACTCCCGCAATCTTTGGTCTTGGCCTTGCGCAACCAGATTAGCGCGGCACGCCCGCCGGCGGCAGCCGTCAACACCACACCGCAACCCGAATCTGCAACCGGCGGTTCGGCGTCGACGCACGCTCAAATCGGACTTGGCAGCGTACTCAAGAACCGCTTCGAACTCGTGAGCGTGCTGGGCGAAGGCGGCATGGGCACGGTGTATCGCGCCCGGGATCTGCTCAAAGTGGAAGCCAAGGACCCGAACCCGTTCATCGCCGTGAAAATTCTGTCGGGTGACTTCCAGCAACACCCGGAAGCCTGCATGGCCTTGCAGCGCGAAGCCAGCCAGGCACAACGCCTCGCACACCCCAACATCGCCACGGTATTCGATTTCGACCGCGACGGCAGCACCAGCTTCCTCACCATGGAACTCATGGAAGGTGAAGAGCTGTCGGTGTACATCGAGCGCCTGCCTGCGGGTGGCCTGCCGGCGGCGCAAGCCATGAAGATCATCAAGCAATTGTGCGATGGACTGAGTTACGTGCATGCCCGCGGCCTGGTGCATTGCGATTTCAAGCCCGGTAACGCGTTCATCACTTCCGGGGGCAGCGTCAAACTCCTGGATTTCAGCATTGCGCGCGCCGCGCAAACCAGTCACGACGGCAGCGGCGCAAAGACCCATATCGATCCCAGCGGGATGGGCGCGCTGACACCGGCGTATGCCTCGCTGGAAATATTCGAAGGCCAGGATCCGGATCCGGGCGATGACATTTATGCGCTCGCCTGTGTCGCCTGCCTGTTGCTGACCGGCAAGCACCCCTTCAACAGGCTGCCCGCCCCGAAGGTTCTCGAGCAGGAACTGCGGCCGGCGCGGATTACAAAGCTCAGCAGGCGCCAGAACCGCGCGCTGCGCAACGCCCTGGCGATAACCCGCGAAGACCGCACGTCCAGCGTCGCGCAGTTCTGGGAGGACTTGCGCCCCAGAAAGAATCGCCTGGCGCAATTCGGTGCATACGCATTGCTGCTGGTGATTGTACTGGTGATCCTCGGATACCGGCCGGTCGAGGGTTACCTGCGCACCCGCCGCAACCACGCGCTCGTCAGCCAGATCCAGTCCGGCAACACCCAAATCCCCGCCGTGCTCGCTCGCATCAGCCGCTTCGACCCGGAATCGCGGCGTTTCGTCCTGGACAACGGCAAGGCGGGAATCATCGGGTATTTCGAAGCCCAGGCCGAAGCCTTCGTGGATCAGGCACATGGGCAATACAACTATCCCGCGGCGCTGGACGCGATCGGGCGCGCCGCGCAGTTTTATTCCGATTCAGCGGAACTGGCGCGGGAAAAAGCCAGCCTCGAAAGCCGCCGCGAGCAGCTGCGCATCGAACTCGCGGGGGGATTCAACGCGCGCCTGGCAGCCGGTCAGATCCTGCCTGCAACCGGCAACAGCATTACCGACATCATTCGCATACTGCGGTCAGCGGATCCACAGAACGCGTTACTGCACGACCAGCGCCTGATCGATCAGTACGCACGGCTGGCGCGCAAGGATGCGCTGACCGGCAACTACGCAGCCGCGAACGCCGCGGTGACGGCCGGGCTGGATTACGCTCCGCATGACGCCGAACTCCTCGAGCTGCAACGTCAGCTCCAGCGCTCCACGCGGCCATAACACGGTGCCACGGATTGCGCTTACGGCTCGGCCACGAGATAGGCAATCCAGGCCGGATCCGCCTCGGCGGTATCTGCCGGCCGGAATACGCCATTGCCCTCGCCGCTCCTGGCGTCGGTACCTTCGAGATACACCTGCACGTTCCGAAAACCGGCTTCGCCGAGGATTTCGCGCAGCTCCGGCAGGGTCCACAGCCGCCAGTGGTAGCTGAAGGCACGCCGCAGGCGCGAGCCATCGGGAAAGCTGAAATGAATGTGGCAAGTGGTGCGGCCAGAGACCGGCTCGTACTCGGCTTGATCCCAGGTGTAAGTGAAGTTGCCGAAATCCTGGCGCTCGCGCATCTCCTTGAAGGCGTTGTAGCCCCCGTAGACATCCAGCATGAACAGGCCGTTGGTTTCCAGATGCAGGCGGACGCGTTCGAAGTAGCGCCGGAGGGTGGCGCGCTCCCTGAATATCCAGTAGCTGAAGTTGAAAGCCAGCAGCACGTCGGCGGCCGGGGTCTCCGCGGTCAACACATCGGCTTGCATGAGAGTCAGCCGGCGTGCTGCCGAGGGTGTGAGTCTGGCCACGTTGTGCGCGTGTGCCCAGGCCAACACGCCCGCATCGAGGTCCACGCCCACGGCCCGGTGCCGCGGGTTGCGACGCACCCACTCGCAGGCCGCGAGCGCAGTGCCACAGAAATCCTCGCGCAGCACGCACGGCGCATGCCCGCGCCGATCCCGGTATATCTGTTCGATGAATTCCATTTCCCACACCGGGTCCTGCACCGCGCGCTGGTAGAGCGCGTAGCGGTCAGCGCGTTGGGCTTGAGTGATCTTTTTCGTGTGAGAGCGGGAACGGCGGGTGGCGGGCATGAGAAGAAACTGGTTTCAGGGAACGCGCATTGTAGCGGCATGGGGCGCCGCCCGCTCCGCTTTAGGCGGCCGCTTGCAAACTCAGCGCCGTGTGCAAAACCTCAACGCCCGCGCCGGGACGAGCGCCGGCTTCACTCAACTGGCGTCGCCAGCGGCGCGCACCGGGGCAACCCTGGAACAGCCCGAGCGCGTGGCGCAACATGCGCGCAAGCGGCACACCACGCGCCAATTCGGCCTGCACGTGCGGCAGCCAGTCCTGCAGCAGCTGCTCACGCGACCGCACCGGCGTGCCGGCATCGAAAAAGCGGCGGTCCACGTCGGCAAACAGATAGGGATTGGCCAGCGCCTCGCGGCCGATCATGACGCCGTCAAACGCGGTCAGGTGCTGCTGCATGGCGGCCAGGGTCTGAATACCGCCGTTCGCCACGATCCCAAGCGCGGGAAAATCGCGTTTCAGCTGTGCCGCCATTTCGTAGCGCAGCGGAGGAATCTCGCGGTTCTGTTTCGGACTCAGCCCGTTCAACCACGCCTTGCGCGCGTGAATGATGAATACCTCACAGTCCGCCCCCGCCACGACGCGCACAAAATTGTGAAGGTGCTCGTAGCTGTCCAGTTCGTCGACGCCGAGGCGCGTTTTGACTGTCACGGGAACCGCGCTTGCAGCCCGCATCGCCGCTACGCACTCGGCCACGCACTCCGGTTCCTTCATCAGGCAGGCGCCGAAGCGCGCCGCCTGCACGCGGTCGCTGGGACAGCCGACATTGAGATTCACCTCGTCATAACCATATCCTGCTGCCAGGCGTGCGCAGGCGGCAAGCTCCTGCGGTTCGCTACCGCCCAGTTGCAGGGCCAGCGGGTGCTCATGCGCATCGAACTCGAGGAAACGCCGCGCGTCACCGCGCAGCAGGGCACCGGTAGTCAGCATCTCGGTGTACAGCCGCGTGTGGCGGCTCATGAGGCGGAGGAACCAGCGGAAGTGCCGGTCGGTGTAATCCATCATGGGCGCGACACACACGCGGTGAGTCGCGCTGTGCTCCACCGGCGTCATGGATAGATCAGCGTGTGTTTCCACGTGTTCCGCTCGCGGTAAAAGCGTTCGCGCTCGTGCAGTCGGCCGGGACGCGAACACCAGAATTCGATCAGGTCCGGTACCACGCGGTAACCCGACCAGTGTTCCGGCCGGGGCACCGGCCGGCCCGCGAATTTCTCCTGGTACTCGGCGTAACGCTTTTCAAGTTGCGCGCGTTCGCCGAGCGGCTGCGACTGCCACGAGGCCCAGGCGCCAAGCTGGCTGTCGCGCGGACGCGTAGCCCAGTAGGCATCGGCTTCGGCACCGCTGACCGGCTGCGCGGCGCCCTCCACCAGCACCTGCTGCATCAGCGGCTGCCAGAAAAAGCACAGCGCCGCGTGCGCGTTGCCGCGCAGCTGTTCCCCCTTGCGGCTGTGCAAATTGGTATAGAACACGAAACCGCGCTCGTCCACGTGTTTAAGCAACACCGTACGCACCGTCGGACGGCCATCGGCACCGATTGTGGCGAGGCTCATGGCGGCGGGCTCGCGCAGATCGGTGGCACGCGCCCGGGCCAGCAACTGCTTAAAGTGCTCAATGGCTTGCGTGTACTGTTCCATTCCGGACAAGTCGGCCAGCGAAGCAAGAGGCTATGGTAGCAAGTCCGTCAGGCCGCGACTTCGGCGACGCGCGCAGCCTTGCGACGCTCCTGCTCCTTGAGCCAGCGCTTGCGAAGGCGGATGCAATGCGGCGTGATTTCCACCAGCTCGTCGTCCTCGATGAATTCCAGCGCCTGTTCCAGCGTCAGCCTCAGCGCCGGCGTCAGCAGGATGTTTTCATCGCGGCCGGCGGCACGGATGTTGGTGAGCTGCTTGGTCTTGGTCGGATTGACGGTCAAATCGTTGTCGCGCGCGTGGATGCCGACAATCTGCCCCTCGAATACCGGCTCGCCGGGCGCCACCATGAGCCGGCCGCGCTCCTGCAGATTGAACAGGCCATAGGCCACGGCCTTGCCGGTGGCGTTGGAAATCATCGCGCCATTGGCGCGCTGGTTGACGCTCATCTCCTTTGCCGGACCGTAGTGATCGAATACGTGATGCATGAGGCCCGAGCCCGAGGTGAGCGTACGAAATTCGGTTTGAAATCCAATCAGGCCACGCGCCGGGATCAGGTAATCCAGACGCACACGACCGCGTCCGTCGGGACGCATGTCGGACAAGTCAGCCCCGCGGCGGCCCAGCGCTTCCATCACACCGCCCTGATGGCGTTCTTCGACATCCACGCTCAGCGCTTCAAACGGCTCATGCCGCTCGCCATTGACCTGGCGGTAAATCACCTGGGGACGCGATACTGCGATTTCATAGCCCTCGCGGCGCATGGTTTCCAGCAGGATGGAAAGATGCAATTCACCGCGCCCCGAGACGCGGAATTTTTCCGGGCTGTCGGTATCCTCGACACGCAGCGCCACGTTGTGCAGCACCTCACGGTACAGGCGCTCGCGCACCTGACGGCTGGTGAGGAATTTGCCGTCCTGGCCGGCAAACGGCGAGTTGTTGGTTTCGAAGGTCATGCTGATGGTGGGCTCATCCACGGTCAACGCGGGCAGTGCGTCCACGTGCTCGGGATCACACAGCGTGTCGGAAATGCGCGGCGCGGAAATGCCGGTGACGGCAACGATGTCGCCGGCACGGGCTTCCGGCACTTCCACGCGGTTCAATCCCAGGAAACCGAAAATCTGCAGCACGCGTTCGCGACGCACCCGGCCCGCGTGGTCCACCACCGCCACCGGCGTGTTGCGCGCGATATGCCCGCGGGCAATGCGCCCGATGCCGATGGCGCCGACGTAGCTGGAATAATCCAGCGCACTCAGCTGCATCTGGAACGGGCCGTTCAGATCCACGGGTGGCGGCGGCGTGTGCCGCACGATGGTCTCGAACAACGCGGTCATGTCCTTGCCGGGGTGCTCCAGCGACAGGCTCGCATGGCCCTGCAACGCGGAGGCGTACACCACCGGGAAATCCAGCTGCGCTTCCGAGGCGCCGAGCTTGTCGAACAGATCGAAGGTCTGGTCCAACACCCAGTGCGGGCGCGCACCGTCGCGGTCAATTTTGTTGATCACCACGATCGGCTTCAAGCCGTGGGCAAAGGCTTTCTGGGTGACGAAGCGCGTCTGCGGCATGGGGCCGTCCACGGCATCCACCAGCAACAGCACGGAATCGACCATGGACAACACCCGCTCCACCTCGCCGCCGAAATCCGCGTGGCCGGGGGTATCCACGATGTTGATGCGGAAGTCGCGCCAGCGAATGGCGGTGTTCTTGGCGAGGATGGTGATGCCGCGTTCCCGCTCCAGGTCGTTGGAATCCATGACGCGCTCGGGCACGGCGGCGCGCGCATCCAGCGTGCCGGACTGGCGCAGCAACTGGTCCACGAGCGTGGTTTTGCCGTGGTCCACGTGGGCGATGATGGCAATGTTGCGCAGGTCTTCGGCCATGATGCGTGCAGTTGGCGGAAAAAGCGCGGCATTATACGCGCCCTGCCGGCGAGCAGGAGAAAAACCCATGAAATTTCAGGCGCTTGAAAGCATGGACAGCATCGCTTAACAGGCGTATGCTCTCGCCCCCGTTCGGGACCTGTCAGTTTGCCTGCCGACGTTTTTGGGGTGTTCCCTGCTCGCCGTCATCAAATGATCAGCAACGAACAACAGTCGGATGCCGCGATCTCCGGACCCCGGTATATCGTCTGGACAAGTGCCACCGTTATGGGCTGTCCCGGCGCGGTGGGTGTTTTTGACCAGCAGAGTGAAACAAGCATATGACGTCTATCTACGTGGGCAATCTGCCCTTTACAGCTTCCGAAGAGGAACTGCGTTCCAAGTTCGAGCCGTTCGGCACCGTACATTCGGTAAAACTGATCTCCGACCGCGATACCGGCCGCCCCCGCGGCTTTGGCTTCGTGGAAATGGACCAGGCGGCGGCTCAAAAGGCCATACAGGAGTTGAACGGCAAGGACATGGGTGGCCGACCACTGCGCGTGAATGAAGCGCAGGAACGGCAGCCCCGCCAGCAAGGCGGCGGCCGCGGCGGCCGCTGGTAATCCAGCCCGCTTGAGTATCTTGGACCCCGGTGGGTTCTCCGCCGGGGTCCAGGTTTTTGCGTTTGGCAGCATGCTGCCGGAGACATCCGGCGGAAGGTTCTGATATTTGTCACTTTCCGGCGGCTCAGGCCGCCTTTATTATGCCTGCGATTCTGCCGGTAACGCCTGAACCTTTCGGCGCCGCACCAAACTGCTGTGTATGGATGGCAGCGCCCGGCTGACCCCACAAACACTTAAAGGACACCTCTATGGAATCCACAGCTTTGGCTTGCCTGGGCAACATTTTCGTGGACCCGAAAAAGGCACTGCAGGATGTGCTGCCGCACGGACGTTGGGCCTGGTACCCGTTGATC
This sequence comes from Gammaproteobacteria bacterium, assembly GCA_050739175.1. Classification (GTDB taxonomy): domain Bacteria; phylum Pseudomonadota; class Gammaproteobacteria; order Natronospirales; family REEB76; genus REEB76. Next base: position 10,249 of record JBOIAZ010000096.1, on the reverse strand, counting down.
ATCATGATTCTGGCCGGCATTGCCTTCACGGTCTGGTACTTTTCCACCGTGGACATGGGCTGGCTGGCCAACCAGACCGTCGCCACCATGTCCGGCAAGTACAGCAGCGATCAGCTGGACACCATCCGCCAGGGCTTTACGCGCGGACGTTTCCTGACATTTGGCATCGTCGGCACCAGCCTGGCCGTGGTGATCATCCTGCTGCTGCAGGCGCTGTACTTTTTCTTCGTGGCCAAGATCAGTGGCTATGAGCCGCAAACCTACGGAAAATGGCTGAGCTTCAGCATCTGGACGAGTTTCCCCAACGTGGTGGCGACCATTGCGGCCGCCGTGGCCTACGGGTTTGCCAACGCACAAACCAGCTATTACGCGGTGGACGTGACCTCACTCAACACCCTGCTGTTCCGCCTGCCGCTGTCGCATCCGCTGGCCGGCGTCGCCGGCAGCGTGCATCTGACCACGTTCTGGTGCCTGGCCTTGATGATCGTCGGACTGTCCCTGTGGAGCAAGAAGAGCTTGGGGAAATCCTCGCTGATAGTGCTCGCCCCCTGGGTGCTGATTTATGCGGTGTGGATCATCGTAAAGCTCGTCTGATTTCCATTGCACGGAGCAGCATTTCCAACAGTTGATTTTCCAGTACCTGGTGATATACTGACATATAACACCAATACATGTGGAGACCGGCATGCCGAAAAAGCGCAAACTCTGGATAAGCTTGGCGATCATCGCGGGCATCATCGTCCTGGTGCTCATCAGCCGGTTTGCGACGCACGGCAGCGCCGAGAAGGTCACGGTCGCCAAGGTCGAGGCGCGCACCATCCGCAGTTCGATTCTGGCCTCCGGTCAGCTGATTTACATCAATCCCGTGGAGCTCAAGCCGGAAATCATCGGCAAAATCACCGCGATCCCTGTGGTCGAAGGCCAGCTGGTGAAAAAAGACCAGGTGGTGCTGCGCATCGACCCGACGCTGTACCAGGCGGCGGTGGCCCAGGCCGCGGCCGGCGTGCAACAGGCGCAGCTTGCGATTGAAAGCCAGAAAATCTCCGTAGCCAACGTTCAATTGCAGTGGAACCGCCAGCAGGCACTGTTCAAGCAACACCTGGTGGATGCCAACAGCTTTGACCAGCTCACCAATCAACTGGACATCGCCAAGGTGCAGCTCAATTCACAACAGGAATCCCTGCGTATCGCCCAGGCCCAATTGAACCAGGCTGACCAGAATCTCGCCAAAACCGTGATCCGCTCGCCGATTGACGGTATGGTTACCAGCCTTCCGGTCAAGGTCGGCGAAACCGTGATTACCGGCACCAACATCCCGGGCTCGACACTCATGGAAATCGCCGATCCCGCAGAAGTGCTGGCCGATGTGCAGGTGGACGAGGCTGATATCGCCAACGTGAAGCTTGGCGAGGATGCCGACATCAACGCGGTCTCCTATCCGACCGATACCTTCCATGGCAAGGTACAGTTCATCGCGGCCTCGGTCACCAGCAGCACCAACGTCGCGAGCACCGCCGCCACGACCCAGCAGGGCGTGACCTTTGAAGTAAAGATCGGCCTCACCGACAAAAAGCTTCCGCGGGTGCGTCCCGGAATGAGCTGCCGGGCGGAGATTTTCACCCAGAGCACACCCAATGCCATCGCCGTTCCGCTGCAGGCGGTGCTGTACGAAAACAATCCCAACTCTAAAAGTCTGGAGCCCACCTCCGGCGCGTACGTGTATGTGCTTCGCGACGGCAAGGCCCACAAGGTGGATGTGACTACGGGTGTATCCAGCGACACTTACCAGGAAATCGTCTCGGGGCTCAAGGCCGGTGAAACCGTGATTACCGGGCCCTACACGGTGTTGCATGCCCTGAGCGACGGCACCAAGGTTTCGGTGCTGCCGCCCGAGCAGGCCAAGGCGCAGAAGCCTACAACATGAGTGACGCCCCGTTGTTGGAGCTGCGCCAGGTCAGCAAACGCTACGTGATGGGCGACAACGTCCTGGATGCCCTCAAGGACGTCGATCTCAAGATCGCGCGTAACGAATACGTGGCCTTCATCGGCCCCTCGGGTTCGGGCAAGTCCACGCTCATGAATATCGTCGGCTGCCTCGATCGGCCCACGAGCGGCGAATACATCCTGAACGGCACGCCGGTGGCACAGCTCGATGACAACGCGCTCGCCGGCATCCGCAACCGTGAGATCGGCTTCATCTTCCAGAACTTCAATCTTCTGGGCCGCGCCAATGCGCTGCATAACGTCATGCAGCCGCTGATTTACCGCGGCATAGCGCTCGGCGAACGTCGCCGCCTCGCGAGTCAGGCGCTGCAGAATGTCGGTCTCGGCGAGCGCCTGCACCACCTGCCCAACCAGCTGTCCGGCGGTCAGCGGCAACGCGTGGCCATTGCGCGCGCCCTGGTCGGCAAGCCGTCGATCCTGCTGGCGGACGAGCCCACCGGCAATCTGGATTCCAGCACCAGCAAGGATGTCATGGCGATGTTCGACGCCCTGCACCGCGACGGCCACACCATCATCGTCGTCACCCATGATCCGAACATTGCCGAGCACTGCCAGCGCGTAATCCACATCACGGATGGCCGGATAGTCAGCGACACCCTGAACGGCAAGCGTCGTCAGGCGGGCGCCGGTGTATAACCTCGCGGAAAGCCTGCGCTCGGCGCTGCAGGCGATTCGTGCCCACAAGCTGCGCAGCTTTCTCACCACGCTGGGCATCATCATCGCCGTGGCCGCGGTGATCGCGGTGGTCTCGCTGATTCAGGGCTTCAGCCATTCGGTCACCAATACCTTCGCCAACCTCGGTTCCAACGTACTTACCATCGAGTCGAATGAGACCGACGAGGACTTTTTCAGCGGCAAAATCGTCAAGGTCACGCCCGCCGACCTGCAGGCCATCCAGCACGAAGTCACCGGTATCAGCAACATCTCGCCGCGCCTCATCCTCGCGCGCTTCGGCTCGGGCGCAGTGCTGTCCGGCAGCCAGACCGCCTACGCCGGCATCTACGGCATCACGTCCCGTTATGAAGGCAATGCCAGCTTTTACCCGGTCATGGGCCGGCTGATCTCCCCCAGCGATGATCTCGGCCACCGGCGCGTGGCGGTAATCGGTCAGACGCTGATAACGGATTTAAATCTGCCCAAGGATCCGGTCGGCGAATATCTGCAGATGTACGGGCAATGGTTCAAAGTCATCGGCGTACTGAAAAAGCTCGGTAACATCGGCGGCCAGGACCAGGACGACCGCGTGTACATCCCCTACGGCACCGCGCACAGTCTGCTGGGAGCCGCAACCGTGCCCGACATTGAAATCCAGGTGACCGTCAACAACCCCAGCCAGGTACAGGCGGTCACCGGCCGCATCACCCAGGTGCTGCGTCGCATGCACCAAATCAAACCCGGACAGGAGGATGATTTTCTGGTGCAGACTCCGGAGCAGACACTCGGCACCTTCAACCAGGTGCTGAACGCCATCACCCTGATCTTCGGCGGCATCGTGGGCATTTCGCTGCTGGTGGGCGGCATCGGCATCATGAACATCATGCTGGTGTCGGTCACCGAGCGCACCCAGGAAATCGGCATTCTCAAGAGCCTGGGTGCGCGCCGTCGCGACATTCTGCTGCAGTTTCTGATTGAAGCCGTGATTCTGTCGCTGCTGGGCGGAGTCCTGGGTCTGATTCTGGGCTTCGGCGTGGGCTCACTCATCGCCCATGCGATACCGGAGTTCCTGGGAGCTTACGTGCCGTGGTGGGCGGTATTGCTGGCCTTTGGTTTTGCCACATGCGTGGGCGTGGTATTCGGCATCGCACCGGCGGCCAAGGCCGCAGCCCTGGACCCCATTGAAGCCCTGCGGCACGAAGCGTGATCACGGCGCACTCATGTATACGCTGATCGAAAGCCTGAACTCCGCACTGCAGGCGGTGGTTGCGCACAAGCTGCGCAGTGTACTCACCATGCTCGGCATCATCATCGGCGTCATGGCGGTGATCGCCGTGGTCTCGCTCATTCAGGGATTCAGCAATTCCATCACCAGCGAGTTCAAGGGCCTGGGCGCCGACAGCCTGACTATCCAGAGTTACCTGCCGCGCAAGGAACGCCTGGCCGGCAAAATCGCCAAAGTCACGCCCGATGATCTGCTCGCCATCCAGCACGAAGTCACGGGCATCAGCAGCCTCAGTCCGGTGCTCCCAGTTGGGCGGTTTTTCAATCCGGTCCGCTATCATGGGCGCAGCACCACCAGCCGCGTCATCGGCACCACGCCTGCCGCTGCGCTCAGCAATGGCATCTACCCGGATCACGGGCGCTTCATCGTACCCGCCGACGACCTGCGCCACCGGCACGTGGCGGTCATCGGCGTCACGCTCATCAACAAGTTGCACCTGCCGGCCGATCCGCTCGGCCAGTTCCTGCAGATTTCCGGCGACTGGTTCAAAATTGTCGGCGTGCTGCACGCGCGCGGCCAGATCTTCGGTTTCGATCAGGACAACGAAGTCATTGTGCCCTACGGCGCCGCCTTGAGCATGCAGGGTGGAGCGGCGGTGCCGGATATCGCCATCCAGCTCAAAGTCAACGACCCCCGCCAGATCGACGCGGTCACCGCGCGCATCACCCAGGTATTGCGCCGCCAACATCATCTCAAGCCCGGGCAGGACGACGATTTCAAGGTGCAGACTGCGTCCGAACTGCTCGGCAGTTTCACCAGCGTGCTGAATTCCATCACCCTGATTCTGGGCGGTATCGTGGCCATTTCGCTGCTGGTGGGCGGTATCGGCATCATGAACATCATGCTGGTCTCGGTGACCGAACGCACCCGCGAAATCGGCATCATCAAGAGCCTGGGGGCGCGGCGCCGCGACATCCTGCTGCAGTTCCTCATCGAAGCGGTCACGCTGTCGGTGATCGGCGGCATCATCGGGCTGTTGCTCGGCTACGGCATCGGGGTGCTGGCGGCGCACGCCATCCCCGCATTCCGCGCCGCTTATGTGCCCTGGTGGGCGGTGCTGCTGGCCTTCGGGTTTTCCGCCGGCGTGGGCGTGATCTTTGGCATCGCGCCCGCGGCCAAGGCCGCCGCACTCGATCCCATTGAAGCGTTAAGATACGAATAAGCAAAAACATACGGCGGGTGCGGCATGGCTCCGCAGACGATTCCCACGCTGGTCGGTCACCGCGGCTGGCCGGCGCACTATCCCGAAAACACCCTGGAAGGTTTCACCGCGGCGGTCGCCGCCGGCGCCCGCTGGCTGGAATGCGACGTGCAACTCAGCGCCGATCGGGTGCCCTTCGTGTGTCACGACGCTACGCTGCAGCGTACGGCCGGACGCGCCCTCGACATCACCGCCACCCCGGCACGCGAACTGGATGTCGTCGGCATAGGGGAAGCCGCGCGCTTCGGCGCGCGCTTTGCGGCGGTCAGGCTCGCCCGGCTGACCGCACTCGCGGACTGGCTCAAGCGCCAACCCGGGGTCACGCAGTTCGTGGAAATAAAGCGCCAGAGTCTGCGCCATCACGGTATGCAGCCCGTCGTGGATGCAGTCATGACAGCGCTGCAACCCGCGCTCAAGCAGTGCGTGGTGATTTCCTTCGATCACCTGTGCCTCGCACCGGCAAGGCAGCAAGGAGCCGTACGTATCGGCTGGGCGGTGGAAGCGGCCGACGCACAGATAAGCCGGAGCGCGGCCGATTTGCAGCCCGACTATCTGTTCACCGACGAGAAGCTGTTCGCCCGCGTGCGCGCCGCACTGCCGGGTCCATGGCAATGGGTTGTCTATCACACCGAAGTCGCCGAACGCGTGCTGGAACTCGCCGATCAGGGCGCAGCCATGGTCGAAACCAATGATATCGGCACGCTCCTCGGCGACGCACGCCTGCGCAGGCCATGAACGATTATCAATATGACCTGGTGATTGTCGGCGCCGGCATCCATGGCGCGGGCATCGCCCAGGCCGCGGCCGCAGCCGGTCACCGCGCGCTGGTGCTGGAACAACAGGCGATTGCCGCCGGCAGCTCCAGCCGCTCGAGCAAACTGGTGCACGGCGGTCTTCGCTACCTCGAGCAGTTTGATTTCAAGCTCGTGCATGAAAGCCTGGTCGAGCGCGAGCGCCTGCTGAAGCTCGCGCCGTTGCTGGTGAAACTGGTGCCGTTCTACATTCCCATCTACCGCAACACGCGCCGCCGTCCCTGGGAAATCCGTGCGGGTCTGAGCCTGTACGCCCTGCTTGGCAAGTTGCGCGCGCACGCGCGCTTTCGCGTGCTGCCGCGCCGTAATTGGGACCGGCTCGACGGCCTGCGGCAAAATGGCCTGCAGGCTGTATTCCAGTACTGGGATGCGCAAACCGACGATGCCGCGCTCACCCGTGCGGTCATGAATTCCGCCGTCTCGCTGCAGGCGCAACTGAACGTGCCTGCCAGCTTCAGTTACGCGGAACTCGAGGATCACGGCTGCCACGTGACATTCAGCCACGCGGGCGCGGAGCGACAGATACGCTGTCGCGTGCTGGTAAACGCCGCCGGTCCCTGGGTGAACCACGTTGCGACCCGCATCCGCCCCCCGTGCGCACGGACCCGCGTAGATCTGATCCAGGGCACGCATCTGGTCATGGATGCCGCGATCGTGGACAGCATCTACTACGTCGAGGCACCGCGCGATGGCCGCGCGGTATTCATCATGCCCTGGCATGAGCACAGCACCCTCGTGGGCACCACCGAAACCCGATTCACCGGACCGAATCCCGCCGCCGTCTACCCGTTGCCGGAAGAGCAGGACTATCTGCTCGAGGTGCTGCGCCGCTATTTTCCTTCAGCGCCGACCGAAATCCGCACCAGCTTTGCGGGATTGCGCGTGCTGCCGGCCGGCCCGGGTCGCGCGTTTCGTCGCTCGCGTGAAATATTGTTGCTCACCGACCGGAAACGGCAACCACGTCTGCTGAACGTGTACGGGGGCAAACTCACGTCCTATCGCGCTGACGCGGAGCACGCCTTGCATCTCCTGCGCACCAGCCTGCCCGAGTGCACGCCCAGAGCGGACACCCGCACGCTGCCACTCATTCCCGCCTAGCGGGTCCCCATGCCGCGCCGCCCGCCTCTGTTCCTCGCGTTGGACCAAGGCGGCCATGCGAGTCGCGCACGGATATTCGACGACCGGGGCCGACTCCTGGCCGCTGCGGAAAGGCGCATTGCCACCCGGCATCCCGCAGCCAACCGCGTGGAGCATGATCCCGCAGCGCTGCTGGCCTCGCTGCGCCAGGCCTGCCAAGACGTTGCGCGGCAACTCGGACCGCGTGTCGCGGATATTCGCCGCGCGGGTTTGGCGACGCAGCGCTCCACCATCGTTTGCTGGGACCGCAACAGCGGGCGCGCACTGTCACCGGTAATTTCCTGGCAGGACCGGCGCGCGGCGCGCTACATCCAAACGCTCGCGCCACACGCGGCGCGCGTACACCGCATCACCGGACTGGTGCTGTCCGCGCATTACGGCGCCAGCAAACTGCGTTGGTGCCTGGACACGCTGCGCGCCGTGAAGCGCGCCCGGCAAGAGCAGCGTCTGGCAGCCGGGCCGCTCGCGAGTTTCATTCTGGCAAACCTGCTGGCGGAGAAACCGCTGCTGACCGATCCGGTAAATGCCTCACGCACCCTGCTGTGGGATTACCGCTCGCGCACCTGGTCGCCGGAACTGCTGGCGCTCTTCGGCATCGACGCGGAAATCCTGCCTGACTGTGTACCCAATCAGCACGCTTTTGGTCATGTGCTGCTGGCAAAGCGCAGAATTCCGCTCACCGTGGTCACGGGTGACCAGCCGGCGGCGCTGTTCGCGCAGGGCCCGCCGCGTACCGACAACATTTACATCAACCTCGGCACCGGCGCGTTCATCCAGCGGCTGCATGGCCGCCAGCCGCCACGGGTGGCCGGGCTGCTCGGCAGTGTGCTTTGGCAGGATAACCAGCGTGCTTTGTATGTGCTGGAGGGCACGGTCAACGGTGCCGCCAGCGCACTCGCCTGGCTGCGCCGGCAGCTGGGCATCTCCGAAAAGTTCATGCTCAGGAACATGCCGGGCTGGCTGGAAACCGAATCCGGCGTGCCGCTGTTTCTGAATGGCGTATCGGGCCTGGGTTCGCCCTACTGGCAAGCCAATTTCCGTTCGCGTTTCATCGGCCGTGCGGACCGCGGCAAAAAATTTCTAGCCGTCATTGAGAGCATCGCGTTTCTGCTGTGCACGAATCTTGAAAGGATGCGTGCGCGGCAAGCACCGCTGCGGCGCATTGTCGCGACTGGCGGACTGGCGAGCCGACCAGAGTTATGCCAAAGACTGGCCGACCTCAGCGGTTTGCGCGTAATCCGGCCGGAGGAACACGAAGCCACGGCACGCGGCGTGGCCGTGCTGCTCGGCATGCCCGGCCTCTCCGAATCCAGGCACAGTGTTTGGCGGCCGAAAACCAATCCGCCACTGCGGCGACGCTACGCAAGATGGCAGATGGAAATGCGCCGTGCGCTGGCCCGGTAATTGATCGCGTCACGCGCGGTTCACACGCGCAAGGCGCCAGATGCAATCCGTATGTTGCTGACGCACAATGGCGCCACTGCTTGATGGAGGATTTTCACAGGCGCGCATCCACGATCGCCTTCGCCGCCCTTCTCGCCTGCCCGCTTGTGGCGCTAGTCCAACCCGCCGCACACGCGGCCGAAAAAACGCCCGGGTACGTGACCGCAGCCATGAACGACCCCGCGCGCGCGGCCGACCGCGCCAACGACGACCGCCGGCGGATGGCATCGGTGCTGACTTTCAGCGGGGTCAAACCCGGTTCACGGGTGATGGAACTGCTGCCCGGGTCCGGTTACTGGACGCGTGCATTCAGCCGGATTGTCGGCGCGCACGGTCACGTGTATCAGATTTGGGCGAGTCAAACCAAGCCGGACAACAAGAGCCTGATGCTTTGGAAACCGCTTGCCACCACCGAACATTACGCCAATGTCAGCGTGCTGCGGGAATCCCTCGACCGGCCGCCGGTGCCGATGCCCGTGGATGTGGTGTTCACCAGCCAGAATTATCACGATCTGCACGATCCGTTCCTGGGACCGGTGCCCATCGCGGAATTCAACAAGGCCGTGTATGGCGCGCTCAAGCCCGGAGGCGTGTTCGTAATCGTGGATCACATCGCGCCGGCCGGCTCCGGCACCCGCGACACCGATACCCTGCACCGGATAGATCCGGCCAGCGTGAGAAAGGAAGTGGAAGCGGCGGGATTCGTGTTTGCCGGCGCGAGTGATGCGTTGCTCAACCCCCAGGATGCGCTGAACATCCCGGTGTTCGACCTGTCCATCCGCGGGCACACCAGCCAGTTCATCTACCGCTTTTACCGCTTTCGCAAACCCGCGCACTGAGCGCGGCTTGCGGAGTGCGGTGCTGGCGACGGCCCGCGCTTGCGCCGCCGGCGCCGGCAATCGGCCGGCGCTTGTCACCGACGATCAATCGTGGGCGCTGACCCATTGTGGCGGCAGACTGGGATGCCAGCTGTCAAATCCGCGCGAGTCCCAGGTGCCGCCGGAAAATGCCTGGCCGCCGACCACCAGCTGAATGGTGTAATCCCCGGCACCGTTGATCCTGGCAAGCTGCATGGGATTGAACAACAGGGTGAAATCGCCCTTGGCATCGGTGGTCACCGTACATTCCAGATGCAAAGGCGCATAGGTGTTCTTGTAAGCTACGGCCAGCGTACCCGCACTGCCGTTGATGGTGAGCACCGCGCTGGTCACCATGAACCCGGTATTCTGGCCATGCAAGGTGTGTTGACCGGGATATGGCACCAGCTTCCAGGTCTGCGGAAGTGCCAATGGCCCCTGTGCGGCCGGTGTTATGGTGGTGTCAACAGTGCCGCCGACGATGGGTTGGGCCACGGTGGTGGGCGCATCCACCGGTGTCGGCAAAGTTGTGAACGCACTCTGCAGAACCCGGTAGCCGTCGCCGACCGCGCCGAAATCCACCTGCTTGCCGGCGATGTTGAAGCTCTTGAACGTAGGCTGATTCTGCATGACCATGCACACCGGGGTCCACGGCTTGCTCGAATCGAGCGTCACGACGCGCACACTGCAAATCAGCCCATTCACGTCAATATTGGCCGCCACGATGCGTGTCTGCTGGAACAGAGTCGGCAGCTCGGCAACCAGGGTAAAGGTCTGCTGTCCGCTCGAAGATCCTGACGGCGCGCATGCGCCCAGTGCACCCAGGATTCCGATCCCCGCTGTCAGCACGACCCAA
>JBOIAZ010000095.1:0-2041 GCA_050739175.1 Gammaproteobacteria bacterium | reverse complement strand
AGGAAGGTTTCGGCAGATTTATCATTTACCGAAGCCAGCACATCCACCAAACCGCTGGCGGGGTCCACTTGTCCGCTCACTTGGCTGACTTTGGTTTTGGCAGAGGTTTGCGGATCGAACGCGGATTTCAGCGTAATTGGCATGCCGACGGCGATTGCCGGCGCCTGTTCCGGCATCACGCCGAGACGCGCGTACAAACCGCCCTGCTCGGCCAGAGTCAGCACGCTGGTGTTGGCGGCCACGCGCGCGCCGCTCGCCACATGCACCGCCATCACAGCGCCATCCGCCGGGGCTCGAATCACGACGGGGTGTCCGCCCCCCATCTGCTGCTGGGCCGTCAAGTTCGCTTCGGCATCCGCCAGGGCTTTTTCGGCCGCCGCCACCTGGTCGTGGGTCGCGAGTTTTTCGGCGAACAGGCTCTGAATTCGTTTGAGTGCGGAGCGCGCGTACTCGGCTTGCGATTTGGCCTGTGCATAGAGCACGGCGGATTCCGGCGTGGCCGAAAGCGTCACCAACGCCCCGCCGCGTTTCACGCGCGTGCCAGCTACCACGTCCAGCTGCACTTCACTGGCGCGCGGCGCCACGATTTCCCTGAGCTGCCGCGGCCCCGGCTCGATACTGCCGAAAGCCTGTACGGTTTCGGCAACGCTTCGCTCCGCAATCGTGGCGGTTTGCACCAGCGCGGTCGGTTGACCATCGGCCTTCGCTGCATTTGCCAGCGGCGCAATGACCGCTGCCAAAATACAGGTATATAGGTATAAGGATTTCATGATTGTTGCTCGCTGATGGGGTGGACAAGATCCTGGGGCGGCAGGCCCAGCAGAGTTTCCAGTGCGATCTCAAGCTGCTGCTGCTGGGCGCGGATATCCAGCGTGGTCATCTGTCGGTTCAGGGCGGCGATGGTCAGATCGTAGTAGGCCGGTGCGGTGAGATCACCGCTCGCATAGGCCGCTCGCGCACCGGTCAGCATTTGTTGCGCATCCGCCGAAGTGGCATCGGCCTGATGAAGCTGCCGATCCAGTACTTCCAGATCAGCCTGGATTAGATGTACTTCGCTGACGGCCTCATCCAGTCGTTGCTGGTACTGATTCAAGAGGGCATTACGGGTCGCTTCCGCCGCGTGCACCGCCGCCGCACCGCCGCTCAGAAACGGGAAGTTAAGATTTACGCTGAAGCCGACGGTATGCACGTCGCTGGTGTCTTGGGCGCGGTTGACGCCGAAACCAATGCCGGGAAACTGTGCCAGCACTGTGCGCCAGACTTGCTCATCCTGACTTTTGTAACCGTATTGCAGCGCCAGCAGGTCTGGGCGCCGTTGCGGCAGCTTCGTAAGTGCTGCCTCAAGCATGGCGCTAGTGGGCGTAGGCGCAGAAGCGGCATCCGGCACCAGAGTCAATTGAACGCTTGGTTTGAGGCCCAGGATTTCATTCAGGGCATGACAACCGGCGTTGCGTGTGGTGGCGGTGACGCCTGTCAGGGTTTGCACATTCTGCAAAGCGGCGAGATCGAGCCCAAGATCCGCCAAAGATAAATTGCCTGCCGCGTAGGCACCTTGCTCCGCCTGGTAGCGCGCTTGCATGCTGTCATTGAGTTGCGTGAGCAATGTGAGCTTGCGCGTATTGGTCAGGCAATCCACGTACAGCACACGCGCCTGCTGCGCGACCTGCCATTCCTGCCAAAGTAAATCCAGGTCCACCTGTCTGGCGGTGGCGTGGGCGGCTGATTTCGCCGCGCCGTGTGTGATGAGTGCGGTGAGTTCGTAGGCCAGCCCTGCGCTGTAGCTATTCACATATTGCGGTGCCTGATGAGCGGGATGGTCGAGGATGTAGTTGATCTGCGGGCCCGGCAAAAGACCCGCTACAAATGCCTGGGCCTCGCCAGCGCTAGCCTGGGCGCGCGCTGTACGCAAGGCCGGATTGTTCACTACCGCCAGAATGGCCACATCCGTCATGTCCAGTCCCTTGGCGGGATCGAAGGGATGCGGCTTGAGGCCGGGCAGATGAATCCTGCTCAGGTCCACACGCAGGGGTGCGGGCTGCGG
>JBOIAZ010000094.1:0-10485 GCA_050739175.1 Gammaproteobacteria bacterium | reverse complement strand
TGGATTTCACGGCGCTGGGAGCCGACTTGTTGACGCTCTCGGCGCACAAATTGAACGGCCCGCGCGGAGTGGGTGCGTTGATCCGCAACCGGCGCGTGGACCTTGCGCCGCAGATGACCGGCGGCGGCCAGGAACAGGGTATGCGCGGCGGCACCGAGAATCTCGCTGGCATCGTGGGTTTCGGCGCAGCCGCGGAGCTGGCGCGCATCGAAATGGACATACGCGTGGAACAAGTGGCTGCATTGCGCGAGCAACTGGAAGCCGGATTGAAACAACTGCCCGGTCTGCGGATTTTCGCTGAGCACGCCGACCGCCTGCCGAACACCGTGCAATTCGGCATCGGCGGTTATGCCGGCGAATGGTTGGTGATGGAACTGGATCGGCGCGGCTTCGCAGTCTCAAGCGGTTCCGCCTGCCACAGCGGCAGCGGCAAGCCCAGCCATGTGTTGCTTGCCATGGGTCTGGACGAAGTCACGGCGCGCGGCGCGGTGCGCGTGAGCCTGGGCGCGGAAAACAGCGCAGATGACGTTGACGCGCTCCTGGCCGCGCTCGGCGCGATCACGGCCCGGCGCCGCGGCGCCGTGGCGCTGGCGTGAAAATTTCGGAGGAACGCATGCCGGAGAAAATCATTTATCTGGATTACGCGGCCACCACGCCGGTGGATCCGCGCGTGGCGCAGAAGATGGCCGGCTTTCTGACCTGCGAAGGTATATTCGCCAATCCCGCATCGGCGCATGCTCCGGGGCGCAAGGCGCGCGGCGCAGTCGAGCAGGCGCGCGTGCAGGTGGCGGCGCTGGTGAACGCCGAGCCCGGCGAGATCATTTTTACCTCCGGCGCCACCGAGTCCGACAACCTGGCCATCAAGGGTGCGGCGCATTTTTACCGCGACCAGGGCCGGCATGTGGTGACCTCGCGCATCGAACACAAGGCGGTGCTCGATACCTGCAAACAGCTTGAGTGCGACGGCTTTGAAGTCACTTATATAAAGCCGAACGCCGACGGGCTGGTCGAACCGCAGGCGGTGGCGCAGGCGCTGCGCCCGGACACGGTGCTGGTTTCGATCATGCACGTGAACAATGAAATCGGCACGCTGAACGACATCGCCGCCATCGGTGCCATCGTGCATGCACAGGGCGCCTGGTTTCACGTGGATGCCGCGCAGAGCGCCGGCAAACTGCGCATCGATCTCAAGCAATTGCCGGTGGATCTGATGTCATTTTCAGGCCACAAGGTTTATGGCCCAAAGGGCATCGGCGCGCTGTATGTGCGCAGCCAGCCGCACATCAATCTCGACCCGCTCATCCACGGCGGCGGGCATGAGCACGGCCTGCGTTCCGGCACGCTGGCCACGCATCAGATTGTCGGCATGGGCGAGGCCTATCGCATCGCGCGCGAGGAAATGCCGAAGGATGTGACGCATTGCAGCACGCTGCGTCAGCAATTGTGGCAGGCACTGCATGCCGCCGTGCCCGAAGCTTTGTTGAACGGCCATCCCAGCCAGCGGGTGTGCGGCATCCTCAACGTGGGCTTCCCCGACATCGAGGGTGAAAGCCTGCTGTTCGCCTGTCATGGCCTGGCGGTGTCCAGCGGTTCCGCCTGTACCTCCGCCGACAAGACGCCGTCATTCGTGCTGCGTGCGCTGGGTCGGGACGACCAGCTCGCCGGCAGCAGCATCCGCTTCAGCGTCGGGCGCTTCACCACCCAAGAGGAAGTGCAGATGGCCGCTCACATCGTTAGCGGGGAATACCATCGCCTGCGCGAACTCGCGCCCGCGGCTGGCTGAGCCATGCCAGATCCATTTGCCGCCTATAGCGACACGGTGCGGACGCATTTCCGCACGCCGCGCAATGCCGGAAGGTTTGTCGCCGGCCATGAACGGATTCTCGCGGGCAGCGCCGGCCAGCGCCGTCACGGCCGGGAGGTGGAGTTCCAGTTGCAGCTCACAGCCGAAGGCCGCATCGGAGATTGCCGCTATCGCGTGTACGGCTGTCCCGCGACCATCGCCTTGTGCTCGCTCACCAGCGAAGCGCTCAAGGGCCGCACACCGGCCGAAGCTGCGGGCTTCAGCGTCGTGGCGCTGGTGGAACAGCTGGGCCTGCCGGCCGAGAAGCGCGACGCCGCCATCACCGTGGAAGATGCTGTGCGCGCCGCCGTGGGGCGGTACAATGCCGCATCGGCGAAATCGCCGGCCGTTCCGCAATTGCAGGCTTGAACATGGCGATTACCTTGACCGATTCTGCGGCCCGCCGGGTGCAAAGCTACCTCGAGAAGCGCGGCGGTTTCGGCCTGCGCCTGGGCGTGAAGAAAACCGGCTGCTCGGGTTTCGCCTACGTGGTGGACTACGCCGACACCGCTGGTCCTGAAGACGTGGTGTTCGAGCAGCACGGCGTGAAGGTGCTGGTGAGCCGCGAGAACCTGCCGCTGCTCGACGGCACACGCGTGGATTTCATCCGCAAGGGGCTGAATGAGTCGTTCCAGTTCGACAACCCCAACGTCAAGGACGCCTGTGGCTGCGGCGAGAGCTTCACGGTTTAACCCCCGGTTTTTCAGCGATTTACCCCGTCTTTTCGTTGCCTGAACCGGCCCGCAGCCGGTAAACTTACGCGCTTGAACACGCCGGGTTTCCGCCGCTCCAATGGTGTGCGGGTCGGCGCCTTCTCCCTCCCCGCCTGGAGTCGAGTTTGTGACTATCGAGCGCACCCTGTCCATCGTCAAGCCGGATGGCGTGGCCAAGAACATTATCGGTGAAATCTATGCCCGCTTCGAAAAGGCCGGACTGCGGATCGTCGCGGCGCGCATGCTGCATCTGAGCCGCGCCCAGGCCGAGGCCTTCTACGCCGTGCACCGCGCGCGGCCGTTCTTCAAACCGCTGGTGGAGTTCATGATTTCCGGACCGGTAATGGTGCAGGTGCTGGAAGGCGAGAATGCCATCCTCAAGCATCGCGAAGTCATGGGAGCCACCGATCCGCAGCAGGCCGCGCCCGGCACCATACGTCGTGACTTCGCGCGCACGCTGGACGAAAACGTGGTGCACGGTTCTGATGGCGCGGAAACCGCGCGCCAGGAAATCGGGTTCTTTTTTGCCGACTTGGATCTCTGTCCGCGAACCCGCTGAGGACACATGACGGCCACCACCTCGAAAACGAATCTGCTGGGGCTGGAGCGCCCGGAGCTGGAAAAATTCTTCGGCACACTGGGCGCCAAGCCGTTTCACGCACGCCAGGTGATGCAGTGGATGTATCAGCGCGGCATCGTCGATTTCGATGCCATGACCGACCTCGGCAAGGCGCTGCATGTGCGCCTCGGCGAGTGTGCGGAAATTGGCCTGCCCGCGGTACTCGGTGAGCAGCTGTCCGCGGACGGCACGCGCAAGTGGCTGCTGGTCATGGACGAGTTCAACCGCATTGAAACCGTTTTTATCCCGGATGACGGCAGAGGCACCTTGTGCATCTCTTCGCAGGTGGGCTGCGCCATGGACTGCAGCTTCTGCGCCACCGGCAAACAGGGCTTCAACCGCAACCTCACGAGCGCGGAAATCATCGGCCAGGTGGTGGTCGCGCAGCGCGCCCTGGGTGCGGCGCACCCGGTCACCAACGTGGTGTTCATGGGCATGGGCGAGCCGCTGGCCAATTACCGGAACGTGCTGCCGGTGCTGCGCATCCTGCTGGATGATTTTGGCTACGGCCTGTCCAAGCGGCGCGTGACCGTGAGCACTTCGGGTCTGGTGCCAAATCTCGACAAGCTCGCGCGCGACTGCGACGTGGCGCTGGCGGTGTCGCTGCATGCACCCAACGATGCGTTGCGCGATGAACTCGTGCCGATCAACCAGGTGCACCCGCTCGCCGAGCTCATGGCCGCCTGCCGGCGCTACGTGGCCAACAAGGATCGCAGCCACGTACACGTCACCTTCGAATACGTGATGCTGGAAGGCGTCAATGACAGCCTGGAGCAGGCGCGCGAGCTCGCGGTGCTGGTACGCGACATTCCCTGCAAGGTCAACCTGATTCCCTTCAATTCTTTCCCCGGAACCCGTTACCGGCGCTCACCGCAGGCGGTGATTGATCGCTTCGGCGAGTACCTGTGGCGTCAGGGCATCGTCAGCATCACGCGTCGCACCCGTGGCGAGGACATTGATGCGGCGTGCGGGCAGCTGGCCGGGCAGGTGCAGGACCGGATACGGCGCGCGCAACGGCGGCCAAGCTCAACGGAGGCGCTGGCATGAACATGCGGATTGTGGGCGGGTTTGCGGTAGTGCTGGCGGCCGGATGGCTGGCAGCGTGCGTCAGTTCGTCCTCGGCACCGGGCGACGCGGTCTCGATGCAGCATGCCTCGCAGTTCAACGTGGAGCTGGGAGTGGCCTATATGCAGCAGGGCCGGCGCGACCTGGCAATGCAGAAGCTGCAGCTGGCACTCAAGCAGGATTCCGACAATGCCAACGCCTACATGGCAATCGGCCTGCTGTACAACGGCACTGGCGACACGCAGCGCGCGGACGAGAATTTCCGCATCGCGTTGCGCAAGGCGCCGGACAATCCGCAGATCCAGAACAACTACGCGGTGTTCCTGTGCCAGCACGGCAAGCCGCAGGAGTCCGAGCAGTATTTCCTCAAAGCCGCGGAGAATCCGCTGTATCCCACGCCGGAGGCGGCCTATACCAACGCCGGCGTGTGCGCCAACAAGATTCCCGACCGCACGGAGGCCGCGGGGTATTTTCGTCGCGCATTGGCCATCAATCCGAACTTTGCGGATGCGCTCTACCAGATGGCGCGCATGAGTTACGAGCAGAAACAGTACCTGGCAGCGCGGGCTTTCATCGAACGCTTCAATTCGGCCTCTCCACGGCCGCGGCCGGAGATGCTGTTGCTGGGCGTGCGCACCGAACGCGCCCTCGGCAACCAGCAGGCGGCCGTCAATTACGCCAAGCAGCTGATCCGGCTGTTCCCAAATTCACCCGAAGCGCAGCAACTGACCCAGAGTGATCTCAATGTCACCGGCTCCGGCTGATCGGCCCGCTGCGGGCGGCAGCCTCGGCGAGGAATTACGCGCCGCACGTGAAGCGCGCCATCTCGAGCTGCACAAGGCCGCCCAGGATATGCACGTGGGCGACGAAATCCTCCAGCAACTGGAACAGGACAATTACGCCGCACTGGGCGCGCCGATTTTCGTGCATGGGCATCTGCGCAATTACGCGCGCCTGCTGGGTCTGCCGCCGGATGAGGTCCTGGCTAAATACGATCAGGCCTCGGGTCGCCTGGCGCCCCCGCCGCTGGTTACCCAGCGCACCGGTAACATGAACAGGATGTGGCGCAGCGTCGGCCTGCCGGCTTCCTCCATCATGGTGATTGTGGTGCTGGTGGTGCTGGCGGTGGTGTGGTGGCAGCATCAGGCGCCGAACTCCCCGGCGCCGGGCGTCGCGCAGACCGCCATGCCCGGCAGCGTGCCCTCAACGCCGGGCGCTGGTTCCGCCGGCGCCGTCACACCTGCGCAGCGGCCGACCGCAGTGGGTGAGGAAGCGCGGAGCGCAGCGTCGCGCGAGGGCGAAAGACGTCGCGCTGCGGAGCCGATTGCGAACACAACCGGCGCCGCGCGCGTGCAACCGGCGCCGCTGAAGTCCACGGTCAACGAGCACGCCGTGGGCAGCGTTTCGCTGACCGAGCAGGGCGTGGCATCGGCCATGCTGGTGCACGTGCAGTTCAGCGTGCATCAGGCTTCCTGGATCGAGGTATATGATGCGGCCGGCAAGCGCCTGTACTACAGTCTGGCACCAGCCGGCGACAAAATCGAGATCCACGGCTTGGGTCCCTTGCAGGTATTTCTCGGCAATTCTCCCGGCGTCAGCATCGAGTACAACGGCGCAATGTTCAACCAGGCACCGTTCACCCAGTCGAACACCAACACCGCACGCTTCACTCTGGGCGGCGGCGCGGGCGGCGGTAAGCCCGGTGCCTGACAACGCATGAACTGCTGATTTTTCCGGGGTATCCCTTGAGCGAATCGATACCGCCCATCCGCGGCATGAACGACATCCTGCCGGACGCCGCGCCGCGCTGGCATTACCTGGAATCCGTCACGCGCACGGTGCTGGCGGCGTACGGCTACCGGGAGATGCGCGTGCCCATCGTGGAGAAGACCGAGCTTTTCGCGCGCTCCATCGGCGAAGTCACCGATATCGTCGAAAAGGAGATGTACAGCTTCGAGGATCGCAACGGCGAACATCTGACGCTGCGCCCCGAAGCCACCGCCGGCATGGTGCGCGCCGGAATCAGCAATGGTCTGCTCTACAACCAGGTGCAGCGCCTGTGGTGCCACGGGCCGATGTTCCGGCACGAGCGCCCGCAAAAGGGGCGCTATCGCCAGTTCCATCAGGTGGACGTGGAGGCCTACGGTCTGGCCGGACCGGATATCGACGCGGAACTCAACGTCATGCTGGCGCGCCTGTGGAAGGCGCTGGGCGTCAGTGCGCTGGAGCTGCAGATCAACACCCTGGGCACTCCTGCCACGCGCCAGCGCTACCGTGAACTGCTGGTGGATTATTTCCGGCAGCATCTGGACGCGCTCGATGAGGACAGCCGCCGCCGCCTCGATACCAATCCGTTGCGGGTGCTGGACAGCAAAGTTCCTGAAACGCGCAAAGTGGTGGACGGCGCGCCGAGTCTCCTGGACAATCTGGATGCGGAATCACAGGCGCATTTTGCGCAATTCCAGCAGTTGCTGGATGACGCCGGGATCCGCTACCGCATCAATCCGCGGCTGGTGCGCGGTCTGGATTACTACACACGCACGGTGTTCGAGTGGGTGACCACACGGCTCGGCGCCCAGGATGCGGTGTGTTCCGGCGGCCGTTACGACGGCCTGGTGGAACATCTGGGCGGGAAACCGACGCCCGCCATTGGTTTCGCCATGGGCATGGAGCGCATGGTTTCCCTGATGGAAGCGGAGGGCGTGTCGGTGGCGGATACCGCGCCGCACGCCTATCTGGTGCGCGTGGGTGCCGCAGCCGAACGCGCCGGACTGCAGCTTGCGGAACAGCTGCGTTCAGCACTGCCGGGTCTGCGTCTGCTCATGGACTGCAGCGGCGGCGATTTCGGCAAACAGTTGAAGCGTGCCGACAAGAGCGGCGCGCGCGTGGCGCTGGTGCTGGGCGAGAATGAGGCCCGCAACCGCGAGGTCGGATTCAAGCCGCTGCGCAATACCACCGAACAAGTGAGTATTTCCTGGGATTTGGCGGCGGCGCGTCTGGCGGCATGGGTGCAGTGAGCGACTGTGATTGCGTGAATATCTTGACTTAATATCGGGAGCAGTGTGTGGACGAATTTCTTTCAGATCAGGAGCAGATTGAGCGCATCAAGAAGTGGTGGCTGGACAACTGGAAGTCCATCCTCGCGGGCATCATCATCGCGCTCATCATCATCTTTGGCTGGCGTTACTGGCAGCATCGCACCCAGGTGCGCAGCCTGACCGCGTCCGCCATGTACAACCAGATGGGTGCGTTGCTGACCGAGGCTCAGGGGCCGCAGGCACTGCAGGTGGCCAATCAACTGGTGAACAATTACGCCGATACTCCGTATGCGGCGCAGGCCGCGCTGGCCATGGCTCAGTACGACGTCGGCACCAACAAGCCCGACGATGCCATGCAGATGCTCGGCTGGGTCATCAACCACAGCAAGGATGACGGCCTGAAGTTGCTGGCGCGCCTGCGCATGGCACACGTCAAACTCTCGGTGGGAGATCCACGTGCGGCGCTGGCGGCGCTCTCGGGCGTTGCGGCCGCCGGATTTGCCCCGCTGTATGACGAAGCGCGCGGTGACGCCTACGTGAAGTTGGGTGAATCCGCACAGGCGCGTGCCGCCTATCAAAGCGCCCTGCAGGCCTGGACTCCGCAGCTCGGGGACAAGTCGCTGCTGCAGATGAAACTCGATGCGCTCGGCGGCCCCGCGCCTGCCGCGGCGAGCACCACGCCAGCACCGGGCGCTCAATCCGGAGCCAAACAACCGTGAAAAAAATATTCTGGTCCGCTTTACTGGGGATGTCGCTTGCGGCCTGTGTCAGCAACAATGTGGAGCCGCCGGCGCCGCTGGCGGCGTTCACGCCCGGCGTGAAAGTCGAGCGTATATGGAGCGCTTCGGTCGGATCCGCCGACGCGATTCTGCGCCTGGGCATTGTGGCCGCGAGCGACGGCGTCAACGTGTATGCCGCGGATCACGGCGGCGACGTCTACGCATTTTCCCTCAAGAATGGGCAGCGAATTTGGCGCGCTGAGACCAAGTTGCCCTTGTCCGGCGGTCCGGGAGTGGGCGCCGGACTGGTAGTGGTCGGTGCAAGCGACGGCGCGGTCGTGGCCCTGAATGCCGCGACTGGCACTCAGGTATGGAAGGCCACTGTCAACGGCGCGGTGCTCGCGAGTCCTGCGGTCAGCCCGCAAGCCGTGATCGTGCATACCAGCGACGGTCATATTGTGGCGCTGTCGGTGGCCTCGGGGCAGTCGCTCTGGAGCGTATCGCGCGATGTGCCGAACCTGACCTTGCGTGGTTCCGGTGCACCGCTGATTTCAGGCAGCACCGTGCTGCAGGGTTTGGCGACCGGCCAGGTTCTGGCGCTGAACCTGAGTGACGGCAGCCAGCGCTGGCTCGCGACCATTTTCGCCGCCACGGGCAGCAACGAACTGACGCGGCTCGTGGATCTGGATGGGGTGCTGGCGACGGATGACAGCAATGTATTCGCCGTGAATTACCAGGGGCGGGTCGCGGACGTGGCGCTCGACACCGGCCAGGTTCTGTGGGCGCGCGACATGTCGAGTTACACCGGGGTGAGCGAGGATGCGGCGCACGTGTACGTGACCGACATGCATAGCGCGGTGTGGGCGCTCGACAAGACCACGGGCGTGCCGGTGTGGACACAGCCCGCGATGCGCGCACGCGATCTCACCGTACCGGTGCCGTTCGGCGACGCCGTGGTGGCCGGGGATCTGGACGGTTACCTGTTTTTCCTGTCCAAGAAAGACGGCAGCATCGTGGCGCGCGTGAGCTTGGGCGGTGCTCCGATCCTGGCGCCGCCCGTCGTGGTCAACGACACTCTGGTGATGCTGTCCACGAACGGCGATCTCGCGGCCTACAAGCTCGCGCCGCTTGGGCGATAAAAGTAATCACGGCGGGGACCGCCGCTCCCACAAATGTCTTATCCTGTAGGAGCGGCTTCAGCCGCGAGGCATTGCCTGGCCGGATTTTCACATGCTGCCTGTCATCGCCATCGTCGGCCGTCCAAATGTCGGCAAATCCACGCTCTTCAATTACCTCACGCGTTCGCGCGCGGCGCTGGTGGCGGACGCGCCGGGACTGACGCGCGACCGCCAGTACGGCTACGGCAAAGTCGGTGCGCGTTCCTGCGTGGTGGTGGACACCGGCGGGCTGGAAGGCGAGGCGGGCGAACTCAAGGAGCAGATGACGCGCCAGACGCAGAAGGCCATCGCTGAAAGCGACGCGGTGATTTTTCTCGTTGATGGCCGTACGAGCTTGACCAGCGCCGACTACAACGTCGCAGCGCAACTGCGCCGCAGCGGCAAGCCGGTTTATGTGGCAGTCAACAAGACGGAAGGAATGTCCGCCGAGCTCGTGACCGCGGAATTCCATGCACTGGGTCTCGGTGCACCTCAGGCCATTGCCTCGGCGCACGGCACCGGGGTCGAGGAACTCATTGACACGGCGCTGGCCGGATTGCCAGCGGATTCCGACGCGGATGTGCCCGCGGAGGGCGATACACGTGTGACCGTGGCGGTCATCGGCCGGCCGAACGTCGGCAAATCCACGCTCATCAATCGGCTGCTCGGCGAGGAACGGTTGCTGGCGAGCGAGCGGCCCGGCACCACGCGCGACAGCATTTATGTGCCGTTCGAGCGTGACGGCCGTGCCTACACGTTGATTGACACCGCCGGCGTGCGCCGGCGCGCGCGTGTAGAAGACAAAATCGAAAAATTCAGCGTCATCAAGACTCTTCAGGCTATCGAGCGGGCCCGGGTGGTGATCGCATTGCTGGATGGCCAAGAAGGCGTTACAGAACAGGACGCCTCATTGCTGGGCCTGGTGGTTGAGCGCGGCCGCGCGCTGGTGATCGCGGTCAACAAGTGGGACGGCCTGAGCGAAGGGCAGCGCGACACAGTGCGCCGGACGATAGACCTGAAGCTGACATTCCTGGAATTTGCGCGCCTGCATTTCATTTCGGCTCTGCATGGAAGCGGCGTCGGCGAGGTGATGGATTCCGTGGACCAGGCCGCGGCGGCTGCCATGCGGGAACTGGATACGCCCGAGCTGACGCGTGCATTGCAGGCCGCGCTGGTGCAGCACCAGCCCCCCTTGGTGCGCGGCCGGCGCATCAAGCTGCGTTACGCCCACCAGGGCGGGCGTTGCCCGCCGGTGATCGTGATCCACGGTAACCAGACCGAAAGTGTGCCCGGCGACTATCGCCGTTATTTGGAAAACACTTTCCGCAAGG
>JBOIAZ010000093.1:0-15626 GCA_050739175.1 Gammaproteobacteria bacterium | reverse complement strand
AGATGAGCCTGCGAAGCCGGTATCGACTCATGCGCCTGGGCAGCCGCACTGGCGGCGGGCGCGTGCACAGGCTGGCATCCGCAGTGTTGCTGGTGACCGTGGCCGCGTTGGTAATGGTCACGGGGCTGGTGGCAGTCGTTGCGCTGCTTTTCACCGCCGCGGTTGTGGTATCGGTGATTTACCTCCGGAGCCGGCTGCGCCGGGTGGGTGCGCGCCGCCGGAACAGACCCGCAGGCCACGATGGAATCACCATTGAGGGTGAGTACACGGTGGAAAGCCCGGATTCTGATCGGTACGATCCAAAACAGTAGATCAATGGATACCGCCGGCGTGCACGCAGGCCGGACCTCGCCGGGGCCTGCTCAATCCCAGCGATCGTCCTTTACCTGCACCATGCCTTCGTGGACGCGCACCGGAAATGTAGCCACCGGTTCGTAAGCGGGTGGGGCAAGCACTTCTCCGGTAAGAATGTCGAACTGGGCGCCGTGGCGCGGGCAGGTAATCACCTTGCCCTCGATGGTACCGCCGGTAAGAATGCCGCCGTCGTGCGTGCAGACATCTTCGATGGCATGGAACGTCCCCGCCACATTGAAGACGGCGATCAGCACATCGTGGATGTCTATGGTCTTGTATTGGCCGGGCGGGATTTCTTCCACCGAACCGACGTTTACCCATTCGGCCATGGCCTGACTCCGGTGTTCGTCAATACATGCCAAGCTGAAGTTTGGCTTCGTCCGACATCATGCCGCGGTTCCAGGGCGGATCAAACACGATCTCGACTTGCGCCTGTTTGACCGACGGCACGGACTCAAGTTTTTCCTTGACATCGCGTGACAGCACTTCACCCATGCCGCAGCCGGGCGCGGTAAGCGTCATTTTCACCTCCACGCGCTTGCCGCCCTCCGGCAGATCGTGGAGCTTGCATTCGTACACCAGCCCCAGATCCACTACGTTGATGGGGATCTCGGGATCGTAGCAGGTTTTCATCTGCTCCCAGACGAGCTTCTCCACGTCGCTTTCGCTGTGATGTTCCGGCAGCGTGGGCTGCTCGGGCGGATCGAGGCCGAGCGCATCGGCGTCCTCGCCGGCAACGCGGAACAGGTTGCCTTCAACGTACACGGTGAAGCTGCCGCCCAGCGATTGCGTGACGTTCAGGATGATGCCTTCGGGCAGGATCACCTCATTGCCCGAGGGCACCATGCGCGCTTTGCAGGCGCGTCGCAGCGGGATGGGCGTGCGATCGTACATGGTTACTCGGTGGACACTTCCGCGGGCCGCGCTTGGGCGGTCGGCTGCAGCGCGGCTTTCAGGGTATGCCAGCAAAGGCTCGCGCACTTTACACGCGATGGATATTCGCTCACGCCGGAAAGCGCGGCGAGATTGCCGAGCGCTTCCAGGTCAAGCTCCCGGCCCTGGCCGGTGAGCAGCGCGCGCATGCGGCTGAAGAGCTGTGCGGCTTCTGCAAGGGTCTTGCCCTTGACGTTCTGGCTCATCAGCGAGGCCGAGGCCACCGAAATCGCGCAGCCGGAGCCTTCGAAGCTCACGTCGCTGATGCGGTCACCGTCCAGCTTGAGATACAGCATCAGCTTGTCGCCGCACAGCGGGTTGAAGCCTTCCTGGGTGCGCGTGGCGTCGCTCAGCTTGCGGAAATTGCGCGGACTGCGGTTGTGATCCACGATCACGTCCTGATAAAGCTCCCGGAGGTCCATCAGCGGAATACCTCCCGGACTTTGCCGAGCGCTGCGACGAGCGCGTCAATGTCGTCACGGGTGTTGTAAAAGGCCAGCGAGGCGCGCGCGGTGGCGGGGATGCCGAAGCGCTCCATCACCGGCATGGCGCAATGATGGCCGGTGCGGATCGCCACGCCTTCCTGATCCACGATGGTGCCGATGTCGTGCGGGTGGATGCCCTCCATCACGAAAGACAGCACTCCAAGCTTGACCGGCGCCGTGCCCACGAGCTTGAGGCCCTTGACGTGCTGCAAGCGCTCGGTACCGTAGTCCAGCAATTCCCGATCGTGGCGTGCGATGCGCTGCATGCCGACGTTCTGCAGATAATCCACTGCGGCGCCCAAACCGACGGCACCCGCGATGTGCGGCGTGCCGGCTTCGAATTTGTGCGGCAGCTCGTTCCAGGTGCTGCCCGAAAAGCGCACCGTGCGGATCATGTCGCCGCCACCCTGCCAGGGCGGCATTTCCTCGAGCAGGGCCTGCTTTCCGTACAGCACGCCGATGCCGGTGGGGGCGAACATCTTGTGGGCGGAAAAAGCGTAGAAGTCGCAATCCAGCTCGCGCACGTCCACGGGAACATGGGGCACGGCTTGCGCGCCGTCGAGCACCACGAGTGCATGGTGACGGTGCGCAAGCGCCGTCATCTCACGCACCGGGTTGACGGTACCGAGCGCGTTCGACACGTGCGCAAGCGCCACCAGCCGCGTGCGCGGGCTGAACAGATGTTCATAGGCGTCAGGCACCAGCGCGCCCTCATCCGTGATCGGAATGACCTTGATGTCCAGGTGCAACTGTTCCGCCAGCAGTTGCCAGGGCACGATGTTGGAGTGGTGTTCCATGTGCGACACGATGATTTCATCGCCGGCGCGCAGGCGGCTGCGGCCGTAGCTCTGGGCCACGAGGTTGAGCGATTCCGTGGTGCCGCGGGTAAACACGATCTCGCGCACCGAGGCCGCATGGATGAAGCCACGCACCTTGTCGCGCGCCGCCTCGTATTGCGCAGTGGCACGCTCACTGAGCGCGTGCACGCCGCGGTGCACGTTGGCGTTGGTCTCGCGGTAATAACGCGCGACCGCATCAATGACGCTCTGCGGCTTCTGCGCGGTGGCGGCGTTATCGAGATACACCAGTGGTTTGCCGTGTACGCTTTGCTGCAACAGCGGGAAATCCCCGCGCCAGCGGAGCGGATCGAAGCCCGTGGTTGCCGGGAGCGGGGCAGCGCGCGGAGTGCGGACCGTGCTCATGCGTATTCTTCGGCCGCCGCCTGGGGCAGTGCGGTGGCGAGTTGCGCCTGCGCAAACCTGCGCAGTGCGGGTGAGGCGATACGCTCAGCCACTGCGCGTGCGAATGCGCCGGTCAGGATTTCGCGCGCGGTGGCGAGGTCCAGTCCGCGCGAGCGCAGGTAGAACAACGCCTGTTCGTCCAGTTGCCCGATGGTGGCGCCGTGACTGCATTTTACGTCGTCGGCGTAAATCTCCAGTTCCGGCTTGGTGTCGATCTCGCCGTTGCGCGTCAACAGCAGATTGTTGTTGGTCTGGGTGGCGTCGGTCTTGACGGCCGCTTCGGCCACCACCACCTTGCCGTTGAATACCGCGTGGCCGCGGTCGCGGATGATGCCACGGTAAAGCTCGTCACTGGCGGTGTGCGGCGCGAGGTGATCGATGCGGGTGTGGTTGTCCACGTGCCGGTGCCGATCCGCGAGATACAGCCCGCTCATGTGCACCGATGCGCCGGGGGCTTCCAGGCGCACGCGCGCGTCGTTGCGCACCCATTGGCCGCCAAGATTGTAAATGTGCGTGGCCAGGCGGCTGCGTTCCTGCTGGGATACGTACACGCGGCTCACGTGAAAATCGTCCGGCGCTTCGCGCTGTACCGCGAGATAGTCCAACTGCGCTCCGGGCCCGAGCGTGATCTGCGTGCAACTGTTGGTGAAATTGGCGGCGCCGTTCAGGCCGAAATGACTCGCGACGAGCGTCAGGCGGGCGTTCTCGCCGAGCGTGAGAATCACGCGCGGATGGCTGGCGCAGGCTGCGGCAACCGGCGCGGAGAGGAATATCAATTGCAGCGCATCGGGAATACGCGCGCCTGCGGATACCTCTATCAGCGTGCCGTGGGCGAGAAACGCCGTGTTCAGCGCCGTGAACGGGTCGCTGTCCCAGAGCGCCTGGGGCAGAAGCAGGTCGCGAATGCGCGTGTCCCGATCCCGCAGCGCGACGTCGAGAGAGGTAATGCGCAGTCCTTCGACATGCGCGGGCCCGGTGTTAAGTTCGCATGCCGGCACGCCATTCACGAATACCAGCCGCGTCGTGCTCACTGGGTGCAGCAGTGCGGGGGCGAGTGAGGCGGCGTCAACGCCCGCCGCCTGCGTGGCCGCCGGGCTGAACCGCAGTTTCTGCAGCGCGCGCGTATTGCTGTACTTCCAGTCCTCGTGCCGCTCCGGCGGGAAACCGCGCTCGGTAAATTGCGCAAACGCGCTGCGGCGCAGCGCCGCCAGCCAGGCCGGTGCTTGTCGGCCCTGCAGCGCCTCGAAGCCGTCGGCGTAGGCCTGGACGGGTTCCGCCACTGCGTTCATGCGACGGCCTCGGCTGTCACCCACTCGTAACCGCGCCGTTCAAGTTCGCTGGCCAGGGTTTTATCGCCGGATTTGACGATGCGGCCATTGGCGAGCACGTGCACAAAGTCGGGCACCACGTAATCGAGCAGCCGCTGATAGTGAGTGACCAGCAGCATGGCGCGCTCGGGGCTGCGCAGGGCATTGATGCCCTGCGCCACGACCTTGAGCGCATCGATGTCCAACCCGGAGTCCGTCTCGTCGAGCAGCGCGAGCCGGGGCTCGAGCACCAGCATCTGCAGAATCTCGTTGCGTTTCTTTTCGCCGCCGGAGAACCCTACGTTGACCGCGCGGTTCAGAAAGGCGGCATCGATGTCCACCAGTTTCATTTTGGCCTTGACTAGCGACAGGAACTTCACCGCGTCCACCTGTTCTTCGCCGCGGAACTTGCGGATGGCGTTGTAGGCGGTCTTGAGCAGATACACGTTGTTGACGCCAGGGATTTCCACCGGATACTGCAGCGCCAGGAACACGCCTGCACGTGCGCGCGTTTCCGGATCCAGGGCGAGCAGGTCCTTCCCCTGGTAGCTGACGCTGCCCGCGGTAACGGTATAACCGTCGCGCCCCGCGAGAATGTTCGCGAGCGTGCTTTTGCCGGAGCCGTTGGGACCCATCACGGCGTGTACCTCGCCGGCTTTGACTTCGAGGTCTATGCCCTTGAGGATCTCTTTTTCCGCAACCTGGGCGTGGAGATTCTTGATTACCAGCATCGTTCAGCCTTGCTAATTGAGAAATGTCATGCTGGCGAAAGCCGGGATCGCGCCGGTATGACGGAAGGTGCGCAAAACCGCTTGGTCTTCGCCGGCATCCCGCTCACCCCACCGCGCCTTCCAGCGAGACCGCGAGCAGTCCCTGGGCTTCCACCGCGAATTCCATCGGCAATTCCTTGAACACGTCCTTGCAGAAGCCGCTTACCACCATGTTGACCGCGTCTTCGGCGGAAATGCCGCGGCTGCGGCAGTAGAACAACTGGTCGTCGTCGATTTTCGAGGTGGTGGCCTCGTGTTCGACCTTGGCGGTGGGATTCCTGACTTCCATGTACGGAAAAGTGTGCGCGCCACAGCGGTTGCTGAGCAGCAAAGCGTCGCACTGGGTGTAGTTGCGCGCGTGGTCCGCGCCGCCCAGTACTTTCACCAATCCGCGGTAACTGTTCTGCGAGCGGCCGGCGGAAATGCCCTTGGACACGATGGTGCTGCGGGTGTTCTTGCCGATGTGCAGCATCTTGGTGCCGGTGTCGGCCTGCTGGAAGTGGTTGGTGACCGCGACCGAGTAAAACTCGCCGATCGAATTGTCGCCGCGCAGGATCACGCTCGGATACTTCCAGGTGATGGCCGAGCCGGTTTCCACCTGGGTCCAGGCGATGTGCGAATTGGCGCCGCGGCATTCGCCGCGCTTGGTGACGAAGTTGTAGATACCGCCCCGGCCGTTTTCATCGCCCGGGTACCAGTTCTGCACCGTGGAGTACTTGATGTGCGCGCCTTCGAGTGCGATCAATTCCACTACCGCGGCGTGCAACTGGTTGCTGTCGCGCATCGGCGCCGTGCAGCCCTCGAGATAGCTCACGTAGGCGCCTTCTTCCGCGATGATGAGCGTGCGCTCGAATTGACCGGTGTTGGCGGCATTCATGCGGAAATAGGTGGAGAGCTCCATGGGGCAGCGCACGCCCTTGGGCACGAACACGAATGAGCCGTCGCTGAACACCGCCGAGTTGAGGCTGGCGAAGAAATTGTCGGAATAGGGGACCACCGAGCCGAGGTACTGCTCCACGAGCTGGGGATGGTGCCGCACTGCGTGGGAGAACGAGCAGAAAATGATGCCGACTTCCGCGAGCTTCTTGCGGAAGGTGGTGGCCACCGACACCGAATCAAATACCGCGTCCACCGCCACGCCTGCCAGTTTGGCGCGCTCGTGCAGCGGTACCCCAAGTTTCTCGTAGGTTTCCAGCAGTTTCGGATCCACGTCCGCGAGACTCTTCGGGCCGGCTTCCTTATTCTGCGTCTTGGGCGCGGAGTAATAGGAGATTGCCTGATAATCGATCGGCGCATGCTGGACGTGCGCCCAATGCGGTTCCTGCATGGTGATCCAGTGACGGTAGGCCTTGAGGCGCCACGCGAGCATGAATTCGGGTTCGCCTTTTTTGGCCGAGATCAGCCGGATCACGTCCTCGTTCAGGCCGGGCGGTACCGTGTCGGCTTCGATGTCGGTGACGAAGCCGTGCCGGTATTCGCTACGCATCAGTTTTTCTACGTCAGTCACGCGAGTGGCCATGCGCATGCCTCGTTCAGATGCGGGAGTGGCGCGTGTGCGTCAGCAGCGCGCCAAAGTCCATGCGCAGCGGTACCGCGGCCGTGGGCCGGGCGAGCTGTGCCAGGGTAACGGTACGCAGCGCTTCACGGATTGCCATGCTGATACGCTGCCAGTTGTGACCCACGCCGCATACGGCTTCCAGGTTGCAGCGGTCGTGGCCCAGGCTGCACTGGGTGATAGCGACCCGGCCTTCGACCGCGTCAATGATCTCCACGGCAGTAATGCGCTCCGGCGCGCGCGCCAGGCTGTAGCCGCCGCGCGCGCCGCGCTGCGAGGTCACCAGACCGGCGCGCGTGAAACACTTGAGCAATTTGCTCACCGTGGGCACGGCCAGGTACGTGGCGGCCGCCACATCGGAGGCGGCAAACATGTCCGCGGGCTTGCGGGCCATGTGGGCCAGCACCACGGTGCCGTAGTCGGTGAGTTTGCTTACGCGCAGCATTGCCTTTAGACTCCGAAACGATATGGGACTATTCTAGTCCTGTTAACCGCAATAACCAAATTCGGAATCCTCAATTGGAGCGCCTGCGTGTTTTATGAAGTCCGCTTGGCCCACCTGATTTTCGCGGGCGGCAGCATTGTGCTGTTCGCGCTGCGTGGCGGGTTCGGCGTGCTGGCGGCCCGGCCGCTGCCGCAGCGCGTCTGGAAGGTGCTGCCCCACATCGTGGACAGCCTGCTGCTCGCCATGGGCATCTGGCTCGCCGTGATGCTCAGACTCAATCCCTTCCACGTGACCTGGCTGGGCGTCAAGATCCTGTGCGTGATCGGCTACATCGTGCTCGGGGTACTGGCGTTCCGCCTGCAGCGGCCACGCTGGCTGCGGTTTGCCCTGTTCGCCAGCGCTATCCTGCTGTTCGCATTTATCGTGAGCATTGCGATTTTCCAGGATGCACGCGGTATATTTGTGTTCATGGCCTGAACCAGGAGCACCCCATGGCACAGGATTTTGCCGACTTCCGCACGTTTTACGGTTTCTATTTGAGCGAGCATCGCAATCGCAGCAACCGGCGGCTGCATTTCGTCGGTAGCTGGCTGGTGCTGCTCACGCTGATCGGCGTGTTGATCAGTCAGTGGTGGTGGGGTTTCATTTTGATGCCGGTTTTTGGCTATGGCTTCGCCTGGGTCGGGCACTTCTTCTTCGAAAAGAACCGTCCTGCAACGTTCAAGTATCCATTGCGCAGTCTCGCGGGCGACTGGGTGATGTTCCGCGACATTTTGTTGCGGCGCATCCCGTTCTAAACTGATTCTCAAACTTCGCTTACTTAAGTAAAATACCCGGCCTCCGATTACAGGGAATCCCGCTGCTCAGAGGGAGAGTGTGCGCATGCATCTGTGGTACGTAAGCTGGCTGTTGTGGCTGGCGGTCGCAGTGCTGGCCTGCTTGTTGGCGGCCGTCATTGCCATATTCATCTGGCTGCGCTTCACCGCGGCGCGCCGCAACATGCTTGGGGCGTTGCGCAACATTGCCGACCGGCTGATGCGCGACGTGGTGCTGCCCGACGGTGTCGGCGGCCATATCGGAGTGGACGCGTTGCTGCTGCGCGACGGCAAGCTCTACCTGCTGCTGCTGCGCCACGCCGATGGCGCAGTTTTTGCCGGCAGCAAGATGGACCAGTGGAGCGCGGTGGGGCGGCGACGATTCGTGTTCCGCAATCCGCTGCACGCGCTGCAGGACCGCAGCATTGCGCTGCGTGCATTGGCGCCGGAGCTGAATATCGTGCAGCGCGTGCTGTTCACCGGCAAGTGCCATTTTCCCAAAGGCTGCCCGGCCGAAGCGGAGTTGTTCGAGGATTTTATCCGCCCGCTGTGGCGCAAGATAAAACCGGCAGTCACGCTGGATACCGGGCTTGAGGCTGCGTGGACCAAATTGTGTGCAGCCGCCGGCGTTCACGCCGGGGAGGAATTACCGGCGGTCAGATCCCAGGCTTCGGATGCGCCGGCGGCCTGACAGCGCCACCCATCAGCATCGCCGCAAGCTCCAAGGAAGCTCTGATCAACTCCATTTCCGTCATTCCCGCCCCCGCCTGCCCTCGCGCAGGCGGGGACGGGTACCACGAATAAATCAGAGGTTCCCTGGCTGCGATCTCCATAGCTTCGGTGAGCACGTGCACCGGCCGTTCACGAGGCACATCACCCGGAATTGTACGACCGATGGTCCGCCAGCACCTGCGCCACGCAGGCGGTGAGTTTCTTGGCCGTGGGAATATGCAGGAATTCATTTGGACCGTGCGCGTTGGCGTGCGGACCAAGGAGACCGGTCACCAGGAACTGCGCCTTGGGGAATTTCCGGCCGAGCATGCCCATGAAGGGAATGCTGCCGCCGGTACCCATGTACATCGCGGCTTTGCCAAAAAATGCCTTCGAGGCCGCCTGCATCGAGCCCGCGAGCCACGTTGCCACGGGCGGCGCGTTCCAGCCGCCCATGGCTGGATCGGGCGTAAATTTGACACGCGCGCCGTAAGGCGGGTTCTTTTCCAGCAGCCCTTTGATTTCAGCCGTCACCTTGCGCGCGTCCGCGGTCGGCGGCAGGCGGAATGAAAGTTTCACCGCGGTGCGCGGGCGCAGCACATTGCCGGCATTTTCAATCGCCGGCAGACCTTCGGCGCCGGTGACTGACAGCGTCGCGCTCCAGGTGTTTTCCGTCAGCAATTTGGCGGGCTGCGTGGAGGTGGGTCGCATGCCTTTCACGAGCGGAAATTTACCGTACACGCTCTTGCCGAGCACCTTGGCGGCTTTGCCGATCTGGGCACGGCGTTGTGCCGGAATCACCGGCTTCAGGCTTTTTACCTTGCTCGTGCCGGTGGCGCTGTTTTCCACGCGGTCCAGCAGGGTGCGCAAAATTCGGAAACTCGAAGGCACGATGGGGCTCGCGGCGCCCGAGTGTACGCCTTCGGTGAGCACGTCCACGGCGAGCGTGCCGGTCAGGTTGCCGCGCAGCGAGGTGGTGCACCAGAGTTGATCATAGTTGCCGCACTCGGCATCGAGACACACCACCAGGCTTACTTTGCCGAGACGCGTGCCAAGTTGCGCGATGTAAAACGGCAGGTCCAGGCTGCCGGATTCCTCGCAGCACTCGATGACTACGACACAGCGTGCGTGCGCAAGGTTCTGATCGTGCAAGGCGCGAATGGCGGTGAGCGAGGCGAATATCGCGTAGCCGTCGTCGGCGCCGCCGCGGCCGTAAAGCCTGTCGTCGCGGCACACCGGCGTCCACGGATCCAGGCCCTCGGCCCAGCCGGTGAATTCCGGCTGCTTGTCGAGATGTCCATAGAGCAGCACCGTGTCGGTGCCCGCGCCGGGGATTTCAATGAAGATCAAGGGCGTGCGCCCTTCGGCGCGCAGGATTTCAAGCTGCATGCCCGGAACCGCGTTGCGGCGGCACCACTCGGCCGCGAGTTGCACGGCGCGCTCCATGTGGCCGTGCTGCTGCCAGTCGCGGTCGAAGGCGACGGACTTGTTGGGGATGCGGATGTAATCCTGAATCGTGGGCAGTATGGAATCGTCCCAGTTTTGGCCGACGAACTGCTGGATCTTCTCTTGATTCACTGTGATCTCCGAACGGGTGGAGCGATGCGGGCGCTCATTTTAACAGGATGTGGAAAAAACGCCTGGCGTTGGTCGTGGTCTCATCGGCAATTTGCTCGCGCGGTTTGCCGATGCACTCCGCCACGGTATCGCGGACGTGCGTGAGATACATCGGCTCGTTACGATGCGTGTCCGGTTTGGGTTTGAGGTTGCGCGGCAAGAGATACGGCGCGTCCGTCTCGAGCATCAGCCGGTTGGCGGGAATCAGCTTGACCAGTTTGCGCAGATGCGCGCCGCGACGCTCATCGCAGATCCAGCCGGTAATGCCGATGTAGCAGTCGAGTTCCAGGTAGTCCCGCAGCTCCTGCTCGCCATCGGTGAAACAATGCACGACCGCGGCGGACAAACGCGGCCGCCAACGCCGTAATATTGCCGCGAAATCCGCGTGCGCATCGCGCTGGTGCAGGAATACCGGCTTGCCGGTTGTCACCGCCAGTTCCAGTTGCGTTTCAAAGACTTGGCGCTGCTGGTTCTGAGGGGAGAAATTGCGGAAATAATCCAGCCCGCATTCGCCTACGGCCACAATCTCGGGCTCGGCGAGCAGGGTGCGCAGTGCGCCCGGCGCGGCGGCATCAAAATCCTTGGCCTGGTGGGGGTGCGTGCCGGCGGTGGCAAACAATATGCCCGGCCATTGGCGGCAGAGTTCCAGTGCTTTGCGGCTGTGCTCCAGGTCACTGCCGGTGACAACGAATTGTTGGACGTCGGCTGCCTGCGCGCGGCGGATTACCGCCTCGCGGTCGGCGTCGAAGCTGGCATGGGTAAGATTGGCGCCGATGTCTGTCAGTGCGTGATGCGTGTTCACGAGCTGATGGGATCCTGACGGTAAAACAGGCACAGCTGCCGATAGAGCTCCGGCAGTCGTGCGCGCAATATAACCGGTATTTCAAAAAAGGCTTCACTCGCTACGGCGAAGAACTCGCCGGGGTTCTCGAGACCGTAAGGGTCGAGCACGGTGGACTCCTGCGCCTGCCAGGCGCGCTGCAACGCGGCATAGGCCTGTTTGAAGGCGCGGGTCCATTCGCCACGCCGCATGTTGCGGTGCAGCGGCGGGAAGCCGTTGGCTTCGCCGTTCAGCATGTCGAGCTTGTGCGCGAATTCGTGGATCACCACGTTGTGCCCGGGCGGCGTGCCGGCTTGCATCACCGATTCCCAGGACAGGATCAGCGGGCCTTGTTGCCAGGATTCGCCGGCCATGATGCGCTGGTCGTGATGCACCACGCCGGCTTCATCCACAAACTGGCGATTGGGTATGAACAGGCCGGGATAAATCACCACGCCATGCCAGCCGCGATACCATTTGAGGCCGAGATTCAGGATCGGAATGCAGGCATGCGCGGCCAGCAATGCGCGCATGCCATCGTCAAGCTGCAAACCCTGTACCGGCTCCAGTGATTTTTCCGCCAGGAACAGCGTCGCCAGCACCAGCAGACGGGCTTGTGCGCCGGCGCCGAGGCGATGCGCGGGCGCGCAATGATCGAGCGCCTGCCGCCAGGCGCGCTCGCCAATGGGCCGGCGTTTGAGTATGGAACGTTCACGCCAGTGTCGGAGAAAGGTCAGCATGGGTGTACAGTGCCGGCCGTCAATCCATTATCCGATGGTGCCGGCGAGTGCCAGCTTCCGGCAGCAAGCCCGGCGCACTGTACGCGAGGAGGTGGAGCATGTCTCCGGAGATGGCCGTTTTGGCGGTAGTCACGTTGTTCTACTTGTTTTCCTGGTTGCCGCCGCTGATCGCCCAATCCCAGACGTACGGGATTCCGTGGCTCGCAGGCAACCGCGTGAGCGAAGATCGACCGCCGTTGCCGCCGGCCGCCGAGCGCGCGCTGCGTGCGCACGACAACCTGCGAGAAAATTATCCGCCGTTTGCAATCGCGGTCCTGCTGCTCGCTTTTACCGGCGGCTTTACCCAATATACGGCCTGGGCCTGCCTGGTCTTTCTGGCTGCGCGGCTGGTGCACATGCCGGCCGGTATTCTGGGTGCGTCCTGGTTGCGCAGTTTCAGCTGGCTGGCGGGCCTGGCCGCCACTCTGTACCTGCTGATTATGGCCCTCGTGGCGCTGCTCTAGCCTGCTCACGGGCGGTGCCCATAGAATCATGGGGTCCCGCAATTTACCGTTTCGTTGACCTGTGGAGCAGACCCGGTGCGTGCCCCCTCTCGGGGAATCGGCGAAGGTTTTTCCGCGTGGCTGCGCTTACTGTTTCTGATGATACCGGCAGGCATCGAATGGCGCTACAGAACTGAGATCCAGAAAGTGAAAGAACCAATGGGCAGGTTTGATTCGCCGGGATACCGGTGGCGTCGCAGTACCCGCGCCAAGCAGCTGCAGGTGCGCATCACGCCGTGGCAGGGGATAGAGGTGGTTATTCCCACGCACACCAGCAAGGAGCGGGTGCGTGCATTTCTTGCCCGGCAACGTCAATGGATACGCAGCACCTGGTCGGAAATGCAGTCACAGCTCACCGACGCGGATCAGGAATTGCCCACGGAGCTGGACCTGCAAGCGCTCGGGGAACACTGGCAGGTGCATTATCGCAAGGGGACCGCGGCCGGTGTGCGCATTGATACCGCGGGCTGCAGCCTGACCGTGCAGCATATCGGCGCGGATGACTCACGCTGCCGTGCCACACTGCGCCGCTGGCTGACGCGTCGTGCACGTGCCTGCCTGGAACCACAGGCGCTGCGTCTGTGCGTGCTCATGCAAGCCAGTTACCGGCGAGTGCAGATACGCGGCCAAACCAGCCGTTGGGGCAGCTGTTCTTCGAACGGCACGCTCAGCCTGAATTACAAATTGCTGTTTCTCGAACCGCGGTTGGTGCGTTATCTTCTGGTGCACGAACTGGCACATACGCGCGTGCTCAGTCACTCGCCGCGGTTCTGGAAGCTCGTGGCGCACTACGAGCCGCGCTGGCGCCAGTTGGATCGGGAGCTGGGTGAGGCCTGGCGCGATGTGCCGGCGTGGGTGGAGTTGAAGTAACGGCGTACCGGCAGCGTGCGCTCTGCGGCTTTCTTCCTGATCCGCAGATTGGCAGCGTGCATCCGTGCGGTTCGGCGTGAATCAACAGCTCAATCGAGAAACAAGTCAGGTGCCAGCGGGCTGCCGGGCCTGACAGCGTATTTGTCGAGATCGGCTACACCTTCCTCGCGCAGTACTTCATCATCAATGAAAAAATGACCCGTGCAGGTTCGGGCATCGCGCGTAAGGATGGCATGCGCTGCATCGGCGACGATTTCCGGCGTGCGACATTGCGCCTCAGCCACGCGCCCGCCGAGCATGGCTATGGCTGCCGTGGCGATCACGGTGCGCGGCCAGAGTGCGTTAACCGCCACGCGCCCGGCGAATTCCGCGGCCATGCCGAGCGCGCATAGGCTCATGCCGTATTTGGAGATGGTATAAGCGGTGTGTCGCGTAAACCATTTGGCCGCGAGATTGGGCGGCGGCGCGAGATTGAGTATGTGCGGGTTTGCGGCCTGTAACAGCTGCGGCAATGCGGTTTGTGAACACAGGAAGGTGCCGCGCAGATTTACCGACATCATCAGATCGAAGCGTTTCATGGGCGTGTCGGCAGTACCCGCGAGCCAGATGGCGCTGGCGTTGTTCACCAGGATGTCAATGCCGCCGAAGTGTGTCGCTGCCTGGGTGACTGCCGCACGCACAGATTCCTCGTCGCGCACGTCGGTCTGAACGGCGAGCGCCTGACCGCCGGCCTTTTCCACTTCGGCGGCCATCGTGTGGATGGTGCCGGGCAGTTTGGGATTGGGCTGTGAGGATTTCGCGGCGATCACGACATTGGCGCCGTCGGCTGCCGCACGCAATGCAATGGCCGCGCCGATGCCGCGGCTTGCGCCGGTGATAAACAGGGTTTTGCCTTTTAGGGTGCGTTCCATGAATGAACTCCTTGCGGGTGCCTGGAATTATACTTTTCGCCGGCGTAGTTATGCGGAAGCCACATGTACTACAGCACGCTGATTGGCGCAGAAGCACTCGCACGCCATCTTGATTCCGGGTGGAGCGTGTTTGATTGCCGTTTTGCGCTCAGCAATCCATCCGCCGGCGAGCACGCGTATGCCACCGGACATATTCCGGGTGCGCGCTATCTGCATCTGGACAGGGACCTGGCTTCCGCCGTGACACCCGCGAGCGGGCGCCATCCGTTGCCGGAGCCGGGGGTTTTGGCGGCGAAACTCGCGGCGGCCGGTGTGAGCGCCGGCACCCAGGTGGTGGCTTATGACGACGCGGCCGGCGCCTTTGCCGCGCGGCTCTGGTGGCTGTTGCGCTGGCTGGGCCATCCGCAAGTCGCGGTGTTTGACGGCGGCTGGCCGCAGTGGCTCAGGGAAGCTCGGCCGGTGAGTCACGAGCCACCCGCGAGATCGGCACCGGGCGATTTCCGGGCGAGACCGGATGACCGGATGTGGCTCAGTTCCGGCTTGGTGCTGCAGCGTGCGCACGCCGGCATCGGCCGGCTGCTGGACGCACGCGCCGCCGAACGCTTCCGCGGCGAGCAGGAGCCGATTGACGCAGTGGCCGGCCATGTACCGGGCGCCGTCAACCTGCCGTATTTGGGGAACATTTCGGGGGATGGACGATTCAAATCAGCGGAAGCGCTGCGTACGCGCTTCATGGCTGCCCTCGACGGCGCGGCACCTGCCGAGACCGTCTGCATGTGTGGCTCCGGCGTCACCGCTTGCCACAACCTGCTGGCCATGGAGGTGGCGGGACTGAGTGGCGGCAGGCTGTATGCGGGTTCCTGGAGTGAGTGGATTCGTGACTCGTCGCGGCCGGTGGCGCGGGGTGCGTGACGACGGCAGCTGTGACAACGTAATTCTTCGTATTTTGCGCTATACTTCAGGACGTGTTCTGGGCTTGGCCCGGAGGAGGTGGACGATGAACGCTCGATCCTGTGCCTGGCTGCTCGGTGTGGTGCTGGCAGCCGCAGGTGCGACGGCCATGGCGGCTTCGCCGTTTGTGGGTTCGCGCAGCGAACCGCATGGCGTGCTGTATCTCAATGTGAACCAGACGGCCAAGCAGATTTGGCCGGTAAAAATCTGGGCGGTCGACGGCGAACTGACCAACCGCTCCGACCAGGGCGTGTTGTGGATTAAACCCGGCGATTACACTTTCAACATCAAGCTCGGCGCGGTCAACATCGCCGATGTTCCCGGTCTCTCGCGCAGTGCCAGTTACGGTCTGAAGGAGCACGAGCTGAAGCTGAGCGTGCAAGCCGGCACTGCGTACTACATCGGCGCCAAGTTTGCGGCCTCCGGGAAATGGCAACCCGTAGTGTGGAAGATGGAAGCCGCGAAGTATTGAGTTTGTGCCCGCAGCCTTGCCTGCGCGCAGGAGGTAATCCATGAAAATCTGCAATCGGCTGACCTGGTGTGCAGGCCTGCTGTCTCT